>NZ_QGDU01000003.1 GCF_003149045.1 Fibrobacter sp. UWR4
TGTAGATGTAAAGATAGCCTACGAATGGGAATCGGAATCGAGAGAATCATCTAGCAAGGCTGCCTAAATGCTTCCACACATGTTGATGATGCCTCAAAAAATTACAACAAAATCAAAAAAAGCCTAATTGATGGCGAATTGAACCTTATAGGAATTACATCTACATTGGAAAATGTTCCAGGAACCGGAGGCGATTTCAACTACTACGAACTTGGCCCGGAAATGCTTCTGGACGGTTCCTTGAACGAAGAACAGCCTTTAGAAAACATCCGCAACTACATCTACTATACCGAAACCAATTCCGTCATTGATTCTGCTGATATAGCCAAAAATGGAAACGAGTTTTTCCTAGGTAATCACGACAACGCCGCCTACTATCTTTTCTACAAAAAGTCAGAAATTACAACTCTTGATTTCGAATTCCTTGGAACCATCAGTCAAAAGGCGGAACGCTATGTGATTTACGCCGACAACTGCGTATTGCCCAAAGATTTTCTTTTCAAGAATAACATCGTGTTTAAGAAAATTCCAAGAGACGTGAGGAAATTCTAATGCTTTTAAAACCGTACCAGAAACAGATTATAGATGACCTTGCTCGCTATCTTGAAATTTTAAAAGAAAAGGGAAACACTGCAGTTGCCTTCAATGAATTCTGGCAGACCCATCCTCGCACTGCAATTACGCCTATGCTTGGCGAATCCGTGGAACCGTACAAGAACAATGTTCCTGGCGTACCTCATGTCTGCATAAAGGTTCCTACCGCTGGCGGAAAAACCTTTATCGCAGCCAATGCCCTAAACACTATTTTCAAGGCTTTCAACAGCACACGCCCAAAAATAGTGGTGTGGCTTGTACCGTCCAATTCGATTCTGGAACAAACCCTTCGCAATTTCGGCAATCCAAAGCACCCGTACCGAGAACAGCTGAACACAGATTTTGCGAACAGGGTTGAAGTCTTCGACAAGAAAATGTTATTGCAGGGCGCAGGCTTCAACTGCACCTCCGTTCATGAAAATCTTTCGCTTTGCATTCTAAGTTTCGATAGTCTCCGCGCAAGAAATGCAGAAGACAGAAAAGTCAACGAAGAAAATGGCAATCTACAGTCATTTGCCAACCGCGTAGATGAAGAAGAAATCTCGGTAATGTCCGTTCTGCGTTCGCTAAATCCTGTTGTAATTGTTGACGAAAGCCACAATGCAGAAAGCGAACTCAGTGTGGAAATGTTGAAAAATCTAAATCCCAGTTTTATTCTGGATTTGACCGCTACACCTCGCAAGAACAGTAACATCATCAGCTTTACTTCTGCTCTTGAACTCAAGAAAGAAAACATGGTAAAGTTGCCGGTGATTGTTTACAACCATCGCAAAAAAGAAGATGTAATAAGTTCTGCGTTGGAACTTCGCACTCGCTTGGAAATGGCTGCAAGTGAAGCTAGTAAAAACGGGGCGCCATACATCCGTCCCATAGTTCTTTTCCAGGCGGAGCCAAAAACAAAGAATGTCAACGCCACCTTTGAAAAAATAAAATCAATGCTTTTGGAATTGAAAATTCCAGAGGAACAGATCAAGATAAAGACTGCCGATAAAAATGAATTGCAGAATGTGGATTTGATGTCTGCCGATTGCCCGGTACGTTATATCATTACGGTAAACGCGTTGAAAGAAGGTTGGGACTGTCCATTCGCCTACATTCTTGCAAGCCTCGCAGACCGTAGTTCCAGCGTAGATGTGGAGCAGATTCTTGGCCGAGTTTTGCGTTTACCTAATGTTCGCAAAAATGAAAACGCAATGCTTAACATGAGCTATGTGTTTACCGCCTCTGCAAAATTCGGCGAAACTCTGGATAGCATCGTGAAGGGCTTGAACCGTGCTGGGTTCAGTAGCAGGGACTATCGCCAAATTGAAATTGAGGAACCGGAAAATTCTGGAAATGCAGGTGGGGCTACTGCGGAAAATACTGGAGCGACTGAACCGTCGCTGTTTGCTGACGTTAATAAGCCTGACGATTTTGATGTTTCAAAAATTTTCTGGAAGCCGGTTCCCGTGCTTGGCGGAAACGTTGTGGAAAAATCCGCAGGCCATGCATATATCGACAATGTTGCAGAGCAAAATTCCGTAATCGCAGAAATCACAAAGCAGGCCATTGCCGAAAACCAGAAATTGGAAAATCAAGTTGCGGCAAACGCAAAATCTCCGTTAATGCCTAGTGAGGTGAGCAAGCAAGTGAAAACATACGACGTGAAGGGAATCTTCAAGGAATCCGTAGCAAATCTCAGACTGCCGCAGTTCTATTACAGACACGCTCTGCAAAATGATTTGTTCAACTTGAACTCGGAACCTTTTGAAAAGGACATGCTCCTGAAAAAGTTTCCCCTAAAAAATGCGGACACGAACATTGATTTTCAAAATGTCGAATTGGACATCCGTCGTATCGACTTGGATGAAACGCAGAAGGATTTCACTCCCACAATTTTCAATGTAGATAAGCAACGGCAAATCGAAATACTCGGGTGGCTTACTAGCATCAAGGACTTGGATAAAAAACGCAAGTTGTGTGCTGAAAATCTTCGCGGATGGATTGGCAATATGTATCCCATTCCCGATCCGGATATAGTTGAATACATTACCCGAGTGCTACAAAACTTTTCGGATGCGGACTTGAACAACATGCTGAATTCCCAATCGCTTTATGCCGACAAGATTAAGCAAAAAATCAATGAGCTTTCGGCAAAGTATATCGAAAGCGAATTTGACAAGTCCTTGGATCAAGATAAAATAGAATTGAAACCGACTTACGAAATTCCAGAAAAATTAAATCTTTCCGCTGTCGGAAAGCCGCTCCCGAAAACACTTCACGAAGCCGAAGAAAATGTCAATGGTTTTGAGGAAGAAGTAATCAACGCTGTCGCCAATATGGAGAACGTGGAATTCTGGACACGCAATCGCGAAAAGAAGGATTTCTGCATCAACGGCTTTATCAATCACTATCCGGACTTTATCATCAAAACAAAAAATGGCAAGGTCGTTTTGTTAGAAACCAAGGGCGACCATCTGGATGCCGAAAAGAAAATTAAATTAGGGAAAAAATGGGCGGAAAAGGCTGGTAATGAATATCGTTATTGCCTGGTGTATAAAACCCGTATGGTTGAGGGTGCATATACGAAAGATGAATTTCTGAATGCACTAGAAAATTGGTAATTTTTGATGAGTCTTGAAATGCTGTGGTTGATGTAGGTGATTGACTATTATGTGTCGCATTTTTCTTTTTTTCGTTCTCGCTCTAGCTGAATTCTCTTTTGCAGTTGATATTGCGGAAACAGAGGACGAATCAAAGGCCTTTTTAGTTGATGGCGATGAAGTTTTAGAACCCCACGAGGAGCTTGAAGAGATTGAGCCTATACGGTGTGGAGCGATGTCTTATTCTTGTGATTCGATAGAGTATATCGTCCCTGAGGAGTCTGGTGGTAATTGGTTTGGTGCGATAGCTGCTTCGGTGACTGTGACGGGGACCGTCACGTATTTTGTAGGAAGAAGTCGGGGCGAGAATGTGTGTGATCGAAAAAAGGCATCAACGCTACGTATGATAGGTGCTGCCGTATCGATTATTGGTGTAATCGGATTTGTATATAGTTTTTGGTTTTAACAAGAGCTATTGCGGCGCCTCAAGGATTAAATTCCTATACCTACCTGCCCTAAATATTTGTAAATTTGCAATGTGGCACGGATTTTGCGAAGAAATAAAATGCGGTTGAACACCAGCTTGCCTGGCGGTCTTTTTCTGTGCCTTTTTCTTGGACTCGTGACGATCTTTACAGGCTGTGAAGAAATCGAGGAAGACAAGCCCTGGATTCAGGTGGAACGTCCGGACATGCTGTTTACGGATACGACCTTGATGGATAGCTACGACAAGGGTGTTCTTGCCTGGAAATTGAAGACGGCCTATCTGGAACGCTGGGGCAACAAGGACTTGGTCTTTGTGCGTCCGGTGCTTGTGGATATCTACGATTCCCTAGGGGAGCGTACTGCGTTTCTTCGTGCGGATTCCGGCCGGATGGACATGAAGTTCAGCTACGTCCACGCCTACGGGCACGTTTACGCCTTGACTCCCAAGGGGGCTTCCGTCAGGTCCGATTCCCTGATCTGGAACAAGAGGGACAATCATGTCCGTACGGACAGCTACGTCCGTGTGGTCAGCGAAGACGGTGACGTGCTGCAGGGCAAGGGTTTTGTCAGCGACGCCCAGCTGGATAACTGGCGAATACTTTCCAACGTGACGGGAATTTTTCAGGATGCGGCAAAGCGTCTGAAGGAAGAGGACGAAAAGGAGGCGGAAGCTATTGAGAGCCGTAACCGCGCCATGGCCCAGCCTCCTAAGGCCGCTCCTGCGCCGGAACCGGATCCAAAGGCGGAAACCGAACGCAAGGCTTCTCCCCGCCGGCCTGTCCAGGACTTCCGTAACCTGAAACGGGCTGGCAATCGTCCCTCTGCGAAAAAGGTGGAGGGAAATTGATACGTTTTGACCTCGGACGTTTTCTGCTAGTGTTTATGGCGAGTGTGCTTGTATTTCTCGGCGAGGTACAGGCCCAGAAGTCTCCATTAATCATGAAGCATGCAGATAGTCTTGCGGTGGCCCGCAAGCGCGGCTCCCTTCTTTTGCAGGGGCGAGTACATTTTATTCATGATAGTGTGAATGTCAGGACCCAGCGGGCTACCTGGAATAAGGATGGCGAGGTGGTCGCCTGCGAGGGCGGTTTCCAGTTTACCCATCCCTCTGGCTGGATCGACGCCAAGCAGGGTGTCTACCAGAAAAAGAAGGGGATTGCCTCTGCTACGGGTGATGTCCACGCCGGGGATTCCGCCAAGACGTATTATGCCACGGGCGAGTATGTGGAATATGACAAGGAGCATGAAATCCTTACCATGCCGGAAAAGCCTGTGCTGTATTACTACGACAAGAAGGATACAGTCAGGAACGGTAAGCAGGAAGTTCAGGTGGACACCGTGACGGTTGTTGCAAAGAGGATTGTCTACAACAAGAAGGAGACTTTTGCGGAGGGCAAGGGAGACGCATCCATCACCCACAAGGACGTGTCCATCAAGGCTGACGAAATGACCTATGACCGTAAGATCGACTATGCCCGCGGAGTGGGAAACGTGGTGATTACCCACGACTCTGTTACGGTATATGCAGACCGTATCAACTACAACAAGAAGGATGATTTTGCGGAAGCCTTCAACAATGTGAAGGTGACTCAGGAAGACATGGTGGTGACCTGCGATACGGGCTATTTTGACCGCAAGAATAACTGGATGTCCATGAAGGGCAATCCCAAGTGTGAACTGAAGAATTATAACCTGACGGGAGATTCCATTTTCCTGACGTTAGATTCCTCGGGAAAGAGCTTGAAGTCCGCCCTAGTGATCCGCAATGCTCACGGCCTCCAGCAGGAAGATGCCAAGAGGAACAGCCCCGGCAGTGTGACGGAGGCTTTCGGGGATACGCTGTATGCCCAGTTTGACGGTAACAAGATCGAGCGCCTTTACGTGAACTTGAATGCCCGCGGCTTTTTTTACGAGAAGGATCTGGATAACTATCGTAACAACATGAACGGGGACCGTCTGGATATGTATTTTGAAAATGGAAAAATGCATCACGCCATCGTATCCGGAAAGGCCCAGAGCACGTATTATTATGTGAAGAAGGATCGTTCCGTGTCTGGCCGTAACGAGGCTGCCGGCGATACCATCTACATTAAGTTCGACCCCAGAAAGAACGCTGTGAAAACGTTACGAATGTTGGGCGGTTCCACAACTCCTTCCAGCGGCCGCTATGTGGACATGGAAAAGGAAAACCGTAACAAAAAGAATTTGACAGAATCCGCACCTAAGGCCGATATAGCTGATAAGCCTGTAGATGTTGTCGGTACTGCTAAGTCCAAGACTTTGAAGGCTGCTACACAGTCCCTGCTCAAGGCAAAGAGGCCGCAGGAAGCCTCCCAGGAGAAAAAGAAATGAAGAACATTGTAAGTACCATTCGCACCGAAAAATTGCGTAAGGTTTATGGCGGTCGCCAGGTGGTGAGCGATGTTTCCATTCGTGTCTCCCAGGGTGAAATCGTCGGACTTCTCGGTCCCAACGGTGCCGGCAAGACGACGTCCTTCTATATGATCGTGGGCATGGTTCGTCCCGAGTCCGGACATATCTTCCTGGACGATATTGAAGTGACGGACAAGCCCATGTACAAGCGCGCCCGCCTGGGGATTGGCTACCTCCCGCAGGAAGCGTCCATCTTCCGCAAGCTTACGGTGGAAGAGAACATCATGGCGATTCTTGAAACCCAGGATATGAAACGTGCCCAGCGCAAGATCCGCCTGGAAGAACTTCTGGAAGAATTCAAGATTACCCACATCCGTAAGACTAAGTCCATGAGCTGCTCCGGTGGTGAACGCCGTCGTCTTGAAATTGCCCGTGCCCTGGCTTCCGATCCTTCCTTCCTCCTGCTGGATGAACCTTTCGCAGGAATTGACCCCATTGCGGTGGCGGACATTCAGTCCATTATCTCTGGACTTCGCGATAAGGGGATGGGAGTCCTCATTACGGACCATAACGTCCGTGAAACGCTTTCCATTACGGATCGCGCCTACATCATGTACAAGAGCCAGGTCCTTACGGAAGGTTCCTCGGAACATTTGGCCAACGATCCCGAAGCAAGAAGAATTTACCTAGGCGATAGCTTTAGGCTGGATTAAAGAGGTTTGTTATGGAAATGGGAATAAACGTCGGAATGAAAACGGGTCTGGAACAGACCCTGTCTCCGCAGCTATTGCAGTCGGTTACCATTTTGCAGAAAACCTCCCTGGAGCTGGAGACTGCCATCCGCGATGAGCTGGAGTCCAACCCCCTGCTTGAAGTGGATGAGTCCGTTTCCGACGAAGACCGGGAGGTCCGCGAAAGCGAACTGGAAGGATCCGACGTCAACGATGATTATGACGCCAGGGAAGATTCCTCCGACGGTGATGATTTTGAAAGAGGCGCCCTGGATATGGGTGGCGATTTCGATGACTACGGTAGCGACCGCCTGGGGGATGGAACCCGCGAAGACGACGCCTCCTTTAACGAAGTGAACATGATGCGAGAGTCCCCCGAAGAAGAGTGGGACCGCCCCATCAAGGATTTTGGAAAGCCTCTCCAGGAACAGCTGGAAGACCAGCTAGGTATTTGGAAAGGTACCAGCAAGCTGTTTGAAGACCTGGCCGAAAACGGTTGCGACGAAACCCACTTCCGTGAACTGGTGAAGTACATCATCAGTTCCGTAGACGAAGACGGATTCCTTTCCAGCTGTGACGAAGACAAGATTAGTGGAATCAATTCCAGCGACAAGTTTATCGTGGAAATCGAGAAGGTGATCCGTGGTGAATTGGACCTGAATGAAAACTCCGTTTCCTTGCCGGTACACGAAGCGTTCCATGTGCTTCACGGATTTTCTCCCAGTGGCGTTGGAGCACGTAACCAGCGCGAGTGTTTTTTAATACAGGCGAATCGTATTCCCGGTTTCCCAGTCCTTGGAATCAAGATTCTTGAAAACTGCTACGAGGATTTGCTGGCCCTCCGCTATGCAAAAATCGGAAAGACTTTAGGAGTCTCCACTGAAGAAGTGCAGGCGGCTGTCCGTGCTTTCGCCCGCTTGAGTCCCCATCCCGGTTTCCAGGTGGCAAGAGTTCCTGCGCACACCATTTCCGTGGACTTGAAGCTTGAAGAGAAAAACGGTAAGCTGGAAGTGAAGTCTGTTCGTTCTTCCAACAGCAGGCTCCGCGTGAATTCCACCTACAAGGCTCTGGCCAACAGCAAGAGCGCTTCCAAGGAAGACAAGGCCTACATCAGGGCCCACGTTGCCAAGGCGGAGGAGTTCATCAAGGCTGTCAATAATCGTTACTCCACTATGGAGCAGGTCATGGGCGAAATTCTCAAGCGCCAGAAGGATTTCTTTACCAAGGGGCCTGCATTCCTGAAGCCCATGGTGCTGCAGGATATTGCGGATGAAATCGGGAAGGATGTGAGCACGGTGAACCGTGTGACCAACGGTAAGTTCGTGGATACGCCCTACGGCATTTTCGAGCTGAAACGTTTCTTTACATCCGGTATCAAGCAGAAGACTTCCGCAAGTGGTGATGGCACCGCGGAAGGCTCCGAAGAAGTGGTGGGTTCCGCCCAGGTCATTGACGCCATGAAGAAGATGATCGACGAGGAAAACAAGAAGAAGCCTCTCTCCGATCAGGCGATTTCCGATAAACTAGCGGAGATGGGGATGAAGGTTGCTCGCCGTACGGTGGCCAAATATCGTGAGAACGTTTTGCACGTCCTTACCGCAAGTCAACGAAAGCAGTAAATGATGCAAGGGGGGCACACCCCCCTTGGAACCCCCAAAAAACAATGCGCCATCGCAAACGAAGTTTGCTTAGCTTTTGTTTTTTGTTTGAGGGGCTCTGAAGTGCCTCCTCAAAAGCGGCATTTTTTCTCTGGTAAGACTGTTCCAAGTTGGAATATGGTTCGGACGTTTTTTGCAAATAAACTTGTTCTTTCGTGGAAAAAAGATGTATATACTCTAAACGTGGGACGCAAGTCCCGGCAAGAATAACTTTTTTCTACGGAGGTTTTTACTATGGATATTCAGTTTTCTGCTCGCCACTTTAACGCATCTGCAGGTCTCCAGGATCGTATTCAGGAAGAAATGGACAAACTCGCCAAGTTCTACCCGAATATCACCAGTGCTTCCGTAATCCTTGACCACGAAGTCGAACATCAGCGTCATTGCGAAATTACCGTGAACATTACCGGTTCCCAGGTGGTTGCTTCCGCTGACGAAGAAAACATGGGCAAGGCAGTGGATGTCACTCTTGAACGCATCAAGACCCAGCTGAAGAAGGCTAACGAAAAGCAGAATGACCATCGTGCACAGCCTATGTCCGACGTTGTTTAATTTGTGCTCATCTGAAAGCTTTTGTCAAATTTTAGGGAATCATCTTGAAAAAGGTGATTCTTTTTTTATATCCGGACTTTTGCGAAAGAAAATTGTTTAACTTTAAGGCATGGCTGAATCTAGACTGAAAGATATTAAGATCTTGCACAGGGAACGTTTCCTGGTGAGGGACTTCTTCTGCCGCTATGGCAAGGACCTGCAGATGGCCTGCCATTCATCGGACGCAAGCTTGGACGCTCCCATTGCGGAAAGTGGTATCCATAGACCGGGCCTTGCCATGGCAGGATACACCAAGGTGTACAGCTCCCAGCAGATTCAGGTGGTGGGCCATACGGAATGGAACTACCTGGAATCTATCGGTCATGAAGGTCGCGTAAAGGTCTTTGAAGGCCTTATGGAGTTTAACGCTCCCATGTGGGTGGTGACCCATGCCCAGATGCCCCACCCGGAGCTGAGGGACATGTGCGAACGCAAGGGAATTCCCCTGTTCTCTACCACCCTCCATACTTATGAATTTGTGAAGCTGGCTCAGCGAATCCTGGAGGAGTTCTTCGCTCCCCACGCCATTATCCACGGAAGCCTCGTGGATGTGTACGGTGTGGGCATGCTCTACATCGGCGACAGCAATGTGGGAAAGTCCGAATGCGTGCTGGACCTGGTGGAAAGCGGTCACCGTATGGTGGCTGACGATGTGGTCCATATCAGCAACGTAGGACGTTCCATTATCGGTCGCCCGGACCCGCTGATCAAGCACCACATGGAAATCCGCGGCGTCGGCATCCTGGATATCCGCTCCATGTTCGGTATCCACGCGATCCGCAAGCAGAAAAAGATTGAGGCTATCGTGGAGTTGCAGCAGTGGCGCCAGGATGGCTCCTATGACCGAACCGGCCTGAAGGGTGCCGAAGAGGATATCATGGGAATCAAGATCCCGAAGATTGTCATTCCTGTGGCACCGGGTAAAAACTTGACCGTGATCTCCGAAGTCATCGCCATGAACACCTTGATGAAGATGAACGGCCAGAATGTGGCCGAAGACTTCAACGCTGCCCTGATGCAGAAGATCAAGGCTAAGGCCAAGGGCGAGTACGTGGACGAACTGCTGGATTTCGACCCTCAGAATTGGTCCTACTATGAATAGATTTATCCGACTGGTAAAAGAAAACGTCATTCCCTCCATCGTCTTTGCGATACTGGTGGTTTCCTGTGTTGGTGCCTGGTATTTCTTCCATCCGTCCAGTCCCTACCATCCCCGTTATTCCTTTGTGGTGTCCTATCAGGCTATTGGTACCTTGTCCCCTGGCAATCCGGTGGAGGTTCGCGGTATCAAGGCCGGCGAAATTACCAAGGTGGAATTGACCGAGGATGCGGTTTATGTGACCGCCCGAGTTTATTCCACTGTCAAGATTCCCGTGAATTCCGAGTTCCGCCTGATTAACTCTGGCCTGATGGGTGAACGGGAAATGTGCATCCTGTCTGGCGATAGCGAGAAGCTTATTGCCGACGGGGATACCTTGTTCGGAAAATACGACGAGGGAACTTCCGGAGTGTTCAAGAGCCTGAGTGAGGCCTTTGACAATCTGACGGATATTCGCGATACATTGAAGGCCCTGATCGAGGCTGTTACGGAAGGTGACGCAGGCAAGCAGATCCAGCGCGTGATTTCCAAAGGCCAGAAGATTGTCCGTATGACCAAGCAGGACGTAAAGTCCTGGATGGGGGATGCGGAAAAACTGCTGGGTGACCTGGACCATTCCCTTTCGGAAGCCAAGGGCATCATGGATAACGCGGTCGGCAAGGGTGGCCCCAAGGTGGAACAGCTTGGCTCCTATGTGGACCGTCTGGACGCGCTCCTGACTCGAGTGAAAAATGCGTCCGAACAGGTTCATGGCTTACTGGGCAAGTTTGCGGAAAAGAACACGGTGGGCCTCGTGCTGCAGCCTGGTGGGGCCCTGTCGAAGGAGCTGGATGCTATCCTGAAGGATACGGAAGCCCTCTTTGATGACATCCGCAAGAACAGTCTGAAACTGAATGTGGACATTTTCTAAACTTTTTTTTGAGAAGTCTGTCCTTTTTGTAAAAAAAAAGTTATTTATCACTCTATTAGTACAAGTGAACGATTTTCCCCTTCAACAAGGAGTTAACCATGGCTGAAAAGAAACCTGTGAAGATGAGCGACGCCGACCTCAAGTTTTTTGAAGAAATGTTGATCGAAAAGCGTCGTGAACTGGTGAACGCCCAGAGCGAAAACGAAAAGGCCGAAACCTTCAAGAGCCAGGTTCAGGCTGGTGACGGTGGCGAATCCAATAGCGCAGATCTGGCTACCGACTATAACGCCCTGGAAACCAACTTCTCCCTGGCCGCTCGTGAAGGCAAGTACCTGGTCTATCTGGAAGAAGCCCTGAAGCGCATCAAGAAAGGTACCTTCGGTGTCTGCAAGGTTTGTGGCGAACTCATTCCCAAGGCCCGCCTGATGGCGGTCCCCACTGCTACCAAGTGCGTGAACTGCAAGGAAGAGACCAAGCGCAAGGAACGTGAAGACAGCCGTCTTGAAATGGCTCGCCTCATGGCCGAAGAACAGCGCCGCGAAATGATGAAGAAGAACGCTGGCCGTTAATCTTCTTTTTTCACCAACGAAAAATACGTTTGGGTGAAGCCCTGCAGCTAGACTGCGGGGCTTTTTTTTAAATTGGTCATATGCAGGTTAGGTACATTTATTTTTTATTGATGGCCTTCGTGTTGGCTGCCTGTGGTGGCTCTTCCGACGAAGAAAGTTCCAATCCCGTGACTGGTATAGAAGAAGAATCATCTTCATCTACGGTTCAGTCATCCAGCTCTAAGGAAAATATTCAGTCTAGTTCCAGTACGCCGGAACAATCCACGTCGGAAGAAAGTTCCTCAGGTCTTATTGAATCCTCCAGTTCGATGGACGTTTCCTCTAGCAGTGAAGATGTGTCGTCTAGTAGCCAGGCGGAATCCTCCGACAGCGAAAGTTCTTCTAGCGAGGAAGAACCCGTTGGCTGCAAAAGCGGAAGCATTGCGGATTATCCCTTGGTCGACGACTATCTGAATCCTGATATTAATTATGGTGAATTAGTGGATGAACGAGATGGACAAGTCTACAAGACTGTTGTAATCGGTCGCCAAACCTGGATGGCCCAGAACCTGGCTTTTGAAAGGGATAGTTCTTGCGTAGATTCTCTCAAGAGCAGTGCTAAATTCGGTGCGCTTTACAAGGAGTATAAGGCGTTTGATCTGGAGCAGCGATTCAGTTCAGGACGTGTAAATGGACACCTACGAGGGATTTGTCCGGAAGGTTGGCATATTCCTACCCACAATGAGTTTGTTGAATTGCATACTTATCTCAAAATGACCTATGATTCCTTGAACTGGGCTTCAAATCTAAAGTCCAAGGACGGCTGGTATATTTACCCTTCGTCAGGGGAAGTGTTGTCGAAAGGCGGTCTTAATGGTACCGGTTTTTCTGCAATACCGATAAACCTGGGGGCAAGTTTCTGGGCGGACGATAGCGTTGGCAGCTATGAAGTTCTCAAATTGAATCATACTAAGGATGAGGTCTGGCCATACAATTACGAGAGTTTCGTTGTATGGGATGGATGGAGCATTCGCTGTATCAAGGATACGGTTTATGAACCAGTGCCTCCTTGTAAAAATGGTGAAGCGGACAATTGCGAATATGGAACGTTTATCGATGAAAGAGATTCTCAGGAATACAAGACAGTTCATATTGGGCCTATGGAATGGATGGCTGAAAATATTCGTTTCAACACTGCAAATTTCTGGACGAGTAATTCCGATAAGGATACCGGAGAACGGTATTATATTGCTGAGCATGCCATAAAAACTGCATGCCCAGAGGGATGGATGTTGCCTAACCGTTCTTTGTGGGAAATGCTATTTGACCTAACGGGTGCTAGGGAAAATGCGGAAGTGCTGTATTCAACAGAGGGGTGGGATGCTGGCGAACAGGCTGATGGGTATGGTTTTTCCCTGAAGCCTACGGGAAAATTTGTGTATGCGGGTAGTCCTGGTAAATTTGAAGAAGTTGGTGTGAACGCCTATTACTGTTATGAGGCGAAAAGTACTTCGGGAAAACTTGAACGTTATATCGAGTTTGGAAAGAGCAGCTGTAAACATCCCATCTATGCGTCTATAAATACCTCGACTTCCACACACTATTATTCAGTCCGTTGCGTAAAGCGTCAGACCTGGTAAAATCCGAAGAATGTGTCTGCCAGCTTGGCGCGGAAGGCGTGGATGCGGTCTGCATTGGCTTCCCGATGAGGATAGGTGAAGTTGGATAGCAGCACTACGGCGGCGCCCTGGTCGGGGTCGGCTACGATGCTTGCGCCTGTGAAGCCTGTCTTGCCGAATGCCCGCGGGGAGATTTTCGTGCCCATAAATTTTGGGGCGTTCAGTTCCCAGCCAAGGGCGGTACAGTCGCCGGCGGCCCCGGCGGGACAGCTCCCATAGGCGGGATTCATAAAGGCATTGGAGCTGGCCAACTGCAGGATTCCTGCAGGGGCGACGCGGACACCTTCGCGGGACACGCCGTCGTTCAGCATCATCTGGACGAACTTCAATAAATCCGGGACGCAGCTGAACATGCCTGCACTTCCCACAGGGAAAAGTTGACGTAATACCCAGGCACTTTCGTCATGGATTTCTCCCTGAATCTCGCGGCCTCTGAAGGCGCAGATTTCCGTAGGGGAGATTTCCTCTTTTGGAATCCTATGGAAGTCCCTGGTCAGCGGGTCCCATCCGGAGCGGTTCATGCCCAGGGGTTCAAAGAAATACTTGCGGCCCTGTTCCTGCAGGCTCATTCCGCTGATCCTGTCCAGGATCATTCCTAGCAAGACGCTTGCGGGGTTGCCGTAATTGAAAGCGTCCCCTGGGGCCTTTTCGAACTGGTACGTGTACAGCGCATAGAGAATGCCTTCCGGCGGCAGCGTCCTCAAGGTCTTCATGGGGACCCTGTAATCCAGGCTATGGGTCAGCAGGTGGAAAATGCGGATGTCTTCACGATAGTTTGTTTGTAATTCAGGAATGAAGTCGACGACTTTGCTATCCACCGAAAGTTTCCCTTCCAGAATATAGCGGAGGGCGAGCGTTGACGTGGGGCAGACCTTGGTAAGGCTTGCGATGTCGAAAACAGTATTTTCGGGAGTGTTCAGGGTAACAAGTTTCTGGGTTCCGTCGGGGAGGATGAATCCTGCTACCGCCTTGTTGAAAACGCCTTCATTTTCGGCATTTTTCAGCAGTTTTACAATTTCTTCATCGTTGATCATCATGCTCAAAATATAAAACTTGTGGAAGATGCGGGCAATCGTCAAAATAAGCCGAAAAACAGACGTTTCTGCCGGTTTGTAAACTTTGGGAAATGTATCGAAAAACTTATATTATGCTTGTAAAACGTATGGAGATTAGAATATGAGCAATGGTGGAAAGACCATTCTGGTTGTTGATGACGACAACATGTCCATGAAAATGACGGAATTGATCTTGCAGGAAAACGGCTATACTGCCGTTACTGCAAATTCTGGGGAATGCGCCCTGGAAATTCTTCGTCAGGGCGGAATAGACCTTGTTCTTCTCGATATTGAAATGCCTGGCATGAGCGGCATTGAGACCCTGGACGTGATCCGCGGCGATCAGCAGCTGAAGGATATGAAGGTCATCTTCCTTACGGTGATGATGGTGGAATTCTACAAGCAGGAGGCATCCCGCCTGGGTGCTGCCGACTTTGTCCAGAAACCGGTCCTGCCCGTGGAACTGGTCTCCAGAATTTCCAAGGTTCTCCGTGCCAGCGAAAAGCAGCGCATCCTGGTGGTGGACGATGACTCCATGAACTTGCGTTTTGCCAAGCGTATGTTGGGCGATCACTACGAAATCTCCTGCGTCTCCTCCGGTAGTGAAGCTCTTGCGACCATTGGCGATTTTATGCCGCACCTTGCTCTGTTGGACCTCCATATGCCGGAAATGAACGGCTATGAACTTTTGGCTGAAATCCGCAAGATTCCTCAGTTCGAGGACCTGCCGGTGGTGTTCCTGACTGCGGACAATGACCGTGAAACGGAAATTCAGGTGTTCAAGGCCGGTGCCTTGGATTATATCCAGAAACCCTTTATTGCAGATGTGGTATTACACCGTCTAAACAGAATTCTGGATCTGAAGCGCCTCCAGTCCTCCCTGCAGGACGAAGTGGAAAAGCAGACTGCGGAACTTTCCGAAAGCCGACGCAAGGTAACGAACCTTTCCCTCCAGGTGGTGACCACTTTGGCAAGCACCATCGATGCTAAGGACAAGTATACCAACGGTCACTCTATCCGTGTGGCCAAGTATTCCCGAGAACTGGGACGCCGTATGGGCAAGACTCCCCAGGAACTGGAAGAAATCTACTTCATCGCCATGCTTCACGATATTGGTAAGATCGGTATTCCTGATGCCATCATCAATAAGACCAGCAAGCTGACGGACGATGAGTACAATACCATCAAGACCCATCCGGGCATTGGTGCTGAAATTCTGAAGAACATTTCCGAAATGCCCAATATGGAAATTGGCGCCCATTGGCATCATGAACGCTATGATGGCCGCGGTTACCCTGATGGACTGAAGGGTTCGGAGATTCCTGAAATTGCACGAATTATCGCTGTGGCAGATGCCTATGACGCTATGACTTCCCGCCGTAGTTACCGTAGCGCCCTTCCCCAGGAAGTGGTTCGTGGTGAAATTGAAAAAGGCAAGGGACTGCAGTTTGATCCCCAGATTGCGGATAAGATGCTGGACATGATTGACGATGACCGCAACTACGCAATGCGCGATGAAGGAAACTATGGAGCCTTCTAGTCCGTCCTTGATAAAAAAATTCGTCAAGATTTTCTTTGACGACGAAATTGATATTCAGACAAGAATGCTAAACTTGATCATGTGGGCCGTCTTGGTTGGCGGTTTCCTGATCACTTTGTTCCTTCTGATCCTGGATGGCATCGGCGCTGCGGTCATTATCTTCGGCCTGCTCCTGGTGGTGGCCATCGGCATTTTCTTCTCGGTAAAGAAGATGCCCCAGCTTTCGGGTACCTTCGTGACCTGTATGGCCAATGTGATATTCTTCCCCATTATTTTCTGCCAGATGGGCGGCCTTCGGAGTGGCGTGGTTCTCTGGTTTGTGTTGGGACTCATTTTTGCCTTTATTACCTTGAGGGGGCTGCTAAGCTTTTTGGTCTATATCATTGGCCTGGCGACGCTGTGTGCCACGATCTTTTTCAGTAACGCCCACCCGGAATATGTGTCCGAAATGCCGGCCATATTCTGGACGGAAAATACGGTGGTGTCCCTGATTATTGTCTCGGCGGTCTTTGGCGCCATCTTTAAGTATCAGAATTACGTGTACGCAAGACAAAATCGCCTGCTGATGGATCAGGAGAAAAAGCTCCGTGAGACCATGGAAGACTTGAAGGTGGCTAGCCGCGCCAAGTCTGAATTCCTTGCCAACATGAACCATGAAATCCGTACGCCGATCAATGGTATTTTGGGTATGAACGCCATGCTGTTGAGGGAATGCAAGGACGATAGCCAGAAAGAATATGCAATGAATATTCATAGTGCTGGCCATACCCTCCTGTCTATTATCAACTCTATCCTGGATATTTCAAAGATTGAATCCGGTAAGATGGAGCTGATTCCTGCGGACTATGAACTGTTCTCGGTACTCAATGACTGCTATAATCTGGTTGCATCCAGAGCGGAGGACAAGGAACTGAATTTTAAGCTGGACGTGAATCCCACCCTGCCGTCAGTCCTGTGGGGGGATGAAGTTCGCGTCCGCCAGATTATCAACAACCTGCTGTCCAATGCGGTGAAGTATACGGAGAAGGGCTATATCAAGCTGTCTGTAGACTATGAACTGCCTGCAGGTGATTCCGTCTGTGTGGATGGTTCCCGAGTGATGCTGAAGGTGACTGTCAGTGACTCCGGTATGGGCATCCGTAGGGAAGACCTTTCCAAATTGTTCCAGATGTTCCAGCGTATTGACGAGAACCGCAACCGTACTGTGGAAGGTACGGGCCTTGGCTTGAATCTGACCAAGAAGCTGGTGGAAATGATGGATGGATCCATTGAGGCGTCCAGTGAATACGGCAAGGGATCTGTTTTCTCCGTGTTCATTCCCCAGGTGGTAAAGAACGCCTCTCCCATGGGGGACTTCGCTGAAAAGTACAGAGCTTTTGTGGCAAAGGCTGAATCCCAGAAGGAAGTGCTTGTGGCCCCTGGCCGCCATATTTTGGTGGTGGATGACGTGAAGATGAACCTGAAGGTGGTGGAAGGCCTCCTGAAGGAAACCAAGATCAAGGTGGACACGGCTACCGGTGGCAAGCAGGCTCTTGACTTGATCCAACGAACCCGTTACGATGTAATCTATCTGGACCACATGATGCCGGAAATGGATGGCATCGAGACGATGCGCCTGATGCGCTTGCTGCCTGGCAACCAGAACAGGACTACGCCTATCGTCATGTTGACTGCGAATGCGGTGATTGGCGCTAAGGAATTTTACCTGAAGGAAGGCTTCTCGGATTACCTTTCCAAGCCGGTTCGCGAGGCGGACCTGATCGCGTCCCTAAAGAAGTACTTGCCTAAGGAATCCGTAGTTGTCGCAGAAACTCCTGCGGAACCGGTTGCGTCCCTTTCTGAAAAGATGGAAGCGCGTATCCAGAAGGTGGAAACGGAAGTTGCCGCTAGTGGTAATTCGGCCTTCGAGAAACTGAATGCCATTCCGGATATTGATGCCAAGGCCGGTCTTGAACTATGCATGAACGATGAGGAATTCTACCTGGAAATGGTGGAGGAATTCTGCAACGGAAACAAGAAGGCTGACCTGGAAAGACTTTTTGCTGCGAACGATTTTACGAACTATCGAATTACGGTACATGCGCTGAAGAGCACTTCGTTGACCATCGGACTTTCGGAACTTTCCGCATCGGCGAAGGCGCTGGAAATGGCATGCGCTAGTAATGATGTGGACTTTGTGAAGGCTAATCACCAGCCGCTGATGGAAAAATACGATCGTATTCTCCAGCTACTGAAAGAAGCTATTTCTTGAGATTGGGTATGAAAAAGGAAAAAAACAATAGCGAAAAAAAATACTGGTTCCAGTATTTGACAATCCTTGTGGTGACCGTGGTATGCTTGGCGTCTGTGACTTGGTATACTTTCAATTCTTTTTCCAGGCTCGCTAAGCAGGATGCTGTGAGCATTGGACAGAATTCCATCCAGAAGGATGGGGTTGCCATGAACAACTTCCTTTTTAAGAAGAAGGATTTGCTGGAGGTTGCCGCCATCCTCATGGAATATGAGCTGAAGCAGGAATCTTCCCAGGAACAGATCAAGTCCCTTATTGATTTTGTCTCTCAGAGCTATATTGAAAGTACGGACTCTACCTTCTCGGGCTTGTACGGCTTTATTCGCGGTGAATACATGGATGGCCTGAACTGGGTTCCGCCTGAGGATTATAATCCCTATAAGCGTCCCTGGTATCAGGAAGCGTTCAAGTCCCGTGGTGGCATCGCCCTTGTTTCTCCCTACGACGATACTCGCACCCACAAGTTCGCTGTTTCCCTGTCCAAGCGTCTGTCCGATCGCCAGAGCGTGATTTCTATCGACCTGGACATGACCGAAGTCTTTGAAACCATGAGACGGGTCCGTGACGACAGCGATGGGGACTGGATGGTGATCGATGTAAACGGTCTTGTGGTGGGCCACTCGATTGATTCTCTCCGCGGGAAGAATTTCCTCAGTGCTGAATTCTGGGGAACGCCTTATGAAGAACTGACTCGCAAGCTTCTTCTGGCAAATGGGAATGATTTCGAATTTCAATATAAGGGGAAAACCTATATGGTATTCTCCGACATTATTTTCGACAGCTGGCGTGTGGTGAAGCTTTCTGATGAAACGGTTCTTTTTGAACGCGCCCGCTGGATCCTGGTCCGTAACATCATGGTGTCTGTATTGCTGTTCATCGTGATAGGTGTGTTCTGTACCAGTAGTTTCGTGAACCGTATCAAGACCTTGCGTTCCAATCGTGCAAAGTCCATCTTCCTTGCCAACATGAGCCATGAAATCCGTACGCCGATTAACGGTATTCTTGGCATGAACGCCATTGTGCTGAAGGAAGTCCAGGACGATAATCTGAAGGAATATGCTTCCAATATTCAGAGTGCTGGCCAGACCTTGCTGTCGATCATTAATGACATCCTGGATATTTCCAAGATTGAATCCGGCAAGATGGAGCTGACTCCTACGGAATACGACTTGTTCAATGTGCTGTCGGACTGCTTTAACATTAATGCTCCCAAGGCAACTGCAAAGAACTTGCGCTTTACGGTGGAATGCGATCCGGATATTCCGTCGGGCTTGTGGGGCGACGAAGTTCGTATCCGCCAGATTATTAATAACCTGCTCTCCAATGCCGTGAAGTATACGGAGTATGGCGAAATCAGCTTGTCCATCGGTTATGATTCCATTCCTAGCAGGGATCCTATGAAGGTGGAAAATTCCGTCATGCTGAAGATCGTCGTGAGGGATACGGGTATTGGCATCCACCCCGAGGATATGGACGCAATCTTTGGCGCCTTCCAGCGTGTGGACCAGAAGAAAAATCGTAACATCGAAGGTACTGGCCTAGGCCTGAATTTGACGAAACAGCTGGTGCTGATGAATGGTGGCGACATTACTGTTCGTAGCCATTATGGGGAAGGCTCTACCTTTATTGTATCCATCCCGCAGCTGGTTCTGAATGTGGAACCCATGGGCGATTTTGCAAACAAGTACAAGCAGGCGGCAACTACTAGCAACCTGCCTACGGATACCCTGTTTGCTCCCAACGCCCGCGTGTTGGTAGTGGATGATGTCGCCCTGAACCTGAAGGTGTTCCGCGGACTTCTGAAGGATACCAAGGTCAAGATTGATACGGCCATGAATGGCGCCCAGTGCCTTGAACTGGTAAAGGAAAAGCGCTACGATATCATCTTCCTGGATCACATGATGCCGGTGATGGATGGTCTTGAAACTTATGAACGCATGAAGATGATGGATACTCCCAATAGCGATACTCCTGTCATTATGCTGACAGCAAATGCCATTGTGGGTGCAAAGGAATCTTACCTGAAGTCGGGCTTTGTGGATTACCTCTCCAAGCCGGTAAAGGAATGGGATTTGATCCGTATGCTGAGACGTTATCTGCCTGAAGGTCTTGTCCTGACTGCAGAGGACTTGGTCGGTGTGGATGGAAAAATTCCAAGCGTTTCCAAGCCTGAATCGACTCCGTCCCCTGTCCAGGAAGCTCCCTTGATGAATGCCCCTGCAAATCCCATGGAAGCTCTTGCCAAGTATCTCAACGTGAAGATGGGCGTCGAGTACTGTGCTAACGACGAAGACTTCTATAAGGAAATGCTTGAGGAATATACAGGCGGTTGCAAACTTGCAGAAATTGAAAGCGCCTTTGAAAATCAGGACTGGAAAAACTACCAGATTATGGTTCACGCCCTGAAGAGTACCTCCTTGACGATTGGTGCCGAGGAGCTGTCTAAGGAGGCCAAGTCCCTGGAATTCGCATGCAAGGACAGTAACTTTGATTTTGTCAGGGAGAATCATAAACGCGTCATGGCGGATTATGAAACGATGGTTGCAAATATCAAGAATGTAATGGGGATTTGATGAAGCAGTTTGCTTTGATTGCTATTGCCATTATTCTAGCTATTGTAATTGGAATCTTTTACATCCAGGTAAACAAGCGGGAAACCAACGTGACCTTGGAGAAAACCCGTGTGGCGTTCATCATGAATGGCACACGTAATGATCACAGCTGGGGTGAATCCCATGTGGAAGCGATGGAGAAGGTGGCCAAGTCCCTGAACCTGGAAGTGCTCTACAATGAGAATACTCCCTTCGGTAACGAGGCGGAAGGCATCATGGAGGATATGATTGCCAAGGGAGCGAAGGTGGTGATCTGCAATTCCTTTGGCCATGGGGAATGGGAACTGAAGGTTGCCGCGAGACATCCCGAAATCAAGTTCTTCCACGCCACGGGTGTCTTGTCTTCCAATAACTTGTCCACCTATTTTGGACGTATTTACCAGATGCGCTATTTGTCCGGCATGGTCGCTGGCATGATGACAAAGACCAATGAAATTGGTTACGTGGCCGCCTTCGGCATTTCCGAGGTGAACCGCGGGATTAACGCCTTTACCCTGGGGGTCCAGAAGGTGAATCCCGAAGCCAAGGTGTATGTCAGCTGGACCAAGTCCTGGAACAGCGATTCCCTGGCGGCAGTGGCTACCAACAAGCTTTTGGACAACCATAACGTGGATGTGCTGACGGCCCATACGGACGCCCTGACTCCTTTTGATATTGCCGAGGAAAAGGGGGTATGGATTATTGGCTACAACTTGGATAATAGCGCTCGTTATCCAAAGAGATTCCTGACGGCGCCTATTTGGCGTTGGGAACATTTTTACGAACCCCGCCTGCTTGAAGTGCTCCAGAACAAGTTCATGGGACGTCAGTACTGGCTGGGTGCGGAATCTGGAATGATTGGGCTTGCTCCCATGACGGCGGCCGTTCCCGAAGACGTGAAGTCGATAGTGAAGGCTGAAATGCAGAAGATTTCTGATGGTGTATTTGACGTGTTCTACGGTCCCGTGTATGACATCGATGGAAACATTCGTGTGGAAGCAGGGGAGAGCATGACTGACGAAGACATGTTGAGCCATTTTGATTGGTATGTAAAGGGGGTAGTGAATGAGTAAGAGGATCACTCTTGCTGTATTTTTGGTTTCGATTGTCCTGTTGGCGGTCATTGTCAACATGGTCAATGGCTTTGGGACCAAGAAGGATGAAATCCGGAAGAATGTCATTGGACTTATTCTTCCGGGCAGTATTTCTGAAGACGGCTGGAATGGAGATCATTACAGGAGCGTCAAGTCCGTGACGGATGAACTGGGCTCTGAACTTGTGGTGATGGAAAATGTGAAGGAAGGCTCTGGTCAGGTGGCAAATGCTGCCAAGTCCCTTGTGGAAGCCGGTGCTGGTATGATTATTCTTTGCAGCTACAATTTTCCGGGAGAAATGGAAAATTACATTAAGGAACAACGGGATGTTTCCTTTTATGGAATTTCCAATGAACTGGACTTGAAGAATTTTACCGCTTATTCCGCCCGAGTCTATCAGGCCCGCTACCTTGCAGGCGTTATCGCTGGCCTGAATACCAGAACCAATAAGCTTGGCTATGTGGCGGCCATGAATAATAGCGAAGTGAACCGCGGGATCAATGCGTTTGCTCTGGGTGCCCGTCGTGTAAATCCCAAGGTAAAGGTTTATGTGGCCTGGAGCAATTCCTGGGATAATGTTTCCGTGGAACGAGAAAACGTGAACAAGCTGGTGAAGGACGCTGATGTAGACGTCCTAGGTTATCACCAGAATAGAACTCATGTTCTTGAAGAAGCTGAAGCTCAGGGAGTCATGTCTGTGGCCTATAGTCTGAAAGCGTCTCCCTATTCCCCCAATGTTCTTGGTTCCACTGCAACAAACTGGTCCATGGTCTACAAGGAAATTATCCAGGACTATCTGCAGAAAAAGCATAGTGTGAATAATTACTGGGTCGGTGCGGATAAGAATGCCATCGAAGTTCCGTTCCTGTCCGATGCTGTAAGCGATTCCGCAAAACAGGTGGTTGGCGGCCTTCTGGATTCCCTGAAGAATGGCATGGATGTCTTTGCTGGCCCTGTGTATGATAATCACCGCAAGAAGCGTTGCGATAAGAATGAGGTGATTAGCGACATTATCCTTCGTGGAGAAATGGACTGGTTTGTAGATGGGGTGATGGTCTATGAAAATCAGTAGCAAGGAAAAGTTGTTTATATGGATGGGCTTCTTTGCGCTCATCCTATGTTCCGTGGGATTCTTGCTTCAGGATAAACTGCGAGTCCTCTTTACCGATTACGTATCTAGCCAGGTGAGCGCCCAGGCGACGACCATGGCGGATTTGATCAACGAAAAGATTTCTGTCCAGCTGAAGTCCCTCAATGGAATTTCCTACGAAGTGGAAAAGGACAATTCCTACGCCGCGAAAGTTCTGAATGCGTATGTCGGCAGGGAAGATGGTGTCTCCTATGGCATTCTTGCGTTAAATGGAACTCTTGTGGGTGGTGACACTTCGGTCCATGTTTCCTCTAAGGACTTCGCTGGCATTACACGTTCTTTCCGCGGCAATCCTGCGGCAAGTTTCTGCAAGGGCAAGGGCTTTCTGCTGAGTACGCCTATTTATCGTGAGCGTAATGTTCGTTACGTGCTCTATAAACTTTACGATGAAGCTAGCGCCCAGAAACAATTCAGCTCCAACTGCTATAACGGACATTGCTATACATCCATTCGTGACGAATATAGCGAAGTGGTGATTGGCTCCGACAATAAGGAACTGGCTTCCAATCCTATATGGCAAGGGGACAACTTTTCCGAAATTCGACGTAAGCTAAAAAGCCTTCTGAATATTTCCGTTGCGGCAACTGTCCATGAGAAAGTAGAACGGGAAAATTTCTTCTTCTTTATGGCGGACCTGGAACTGCCGGGGCTTTCCCTGGTGGGCATGGTTCCCGAGGATATTGCGGCCCAGGGACTTGACAACATTACCGCCCTGATCATCTGGGTGTTCGGTCTCCTGCTTGTGCTTTTTGTTATTGGCTTTGGCTACATCGTCGTGTCTGAACGTAAGGCTAAGGAAAGTGATGAACTTCGTCACGCCAAGTTCCTGGCGGAAAAGGCAAGTACGGCTAAGAGCCAGTTCCTTGCCAACATGAGCCACGAAATCCGTACGCCTATTAACGGCATTCTGGGGATGGACACCATGCTCCTGAAGGAATGTAAGGACCCCCAGCTGAAGGAATACGCACGGAATATTCAGAGCGCGGGCAATACCCTGCTTTCCCTCATTAACGACGTGCTGGATATTTCCAAGATTGAATCCGGTAAGATGGAAATCGTGCCGGTGGAATATAACCTGTTCTCCGTCCTGAATGACTGCTACAACATGGTGGCTATGCGCGCCCGCGACAAGTCCCTGAAACTGGATATGATGGTGGAGTCCACTATTCCTGCGGCATTGTACGGTGACGAAGTGCGTATCCGTCAGGTCATTAACAACCTGCTTTCCAATGCGGTCAAGTATACAACTCGCGGAAGCATCTTGTTTAGCATGAATTTCCGTCGCTCCAGTGCGACAGGCCCTGTGGCCATTTCCGATGAAAGCCGCATCGACCTGATTATTTCCGTTAAGGATACGGGCATGGGAATCCGCGACGAAGACAAGGAAAAACTGTTTAACAGTTTCCAGCGTCTGGAAGTGGAAAGGAACCGCAATGTGGAAGGTACGGGGCTTGGCCTAAACTTGACGAAACATCTGGTGGAACTGATGGATGGTACCATTACGGTCGACAGCGAATACGGTGTCGGCTCAACCTTTACGGTTGTAATTCCCCAGATCGTGAAGAAGGAAATTCCTGTTGGTGATTTTAGTTCCCGTTATAAGGATGCCGTGGATACCTCTACGGAACCTGTGAACAGATTCCATGCGCCTTCTGCCCATATCCTGGTGGTGGACGACGTGCCCATGAACCTTCGCGTGATGATTGGCCTTTTGAAGGAAACGGGCATCCAGATTGATACCGCTGATAATGGCATGGAAGCCCTGGAAAAGATCAAGCGTACCCGTTACGACCTGATTTTCCTGGATCACATGATGCCTGTGATGGACGGCATTGAAACATTGGGTGTCATGAAGACCTTGTCTGACAATCCCAACGAAAAGACCCCTGTCATCATGCTGACTGCAAATGCAATTGTTGGAGCCAGGGATTCCTACCTGAAGGAAGGCTTTACGGATTACCTCACAAAGCCTGTCCGTGAAGAGTCCCTGCTGTCCATGCTCCTGAAGTATCTGCCGGTGGATTTGGTGGAAAGAGTCGCTATGCCGGAGAAGTCGGAGGAAGAAGCTCTGGACAACCAAAGTTCCGCCCAGGCTGCCATAAAGCATGTGGCCAATGCGATCACCAATCAGAAGGATGTGAACCGCGTGCAGGCCATGGAACCTTCCGGGGCTGCACCTGCAAATACGGCTAAACCCTGCTGTAACGTGACTAATTCGAACGTGCTGAATGCATTGGCCGCATCTGGCTTTGCGGATATTTCGATCGGTCTTGGCTATTGCATGAATGACGAAGATTTTTATGAGGAAATGCTTCAGGAATTCTGCAACGACGTGAAGGTGGGCGCCTTGCACGAAACGATAACCAAGGGTGACTTTGAAAACTACCGCGTTCTGGTTCATGCCCTGAAGAGTACTGCGCTTACCATTGGTGCCGTGGACTTGTCCAGCCTGGCAAAGTCACTGGAATTTGCCTGCAAGGAAGGCCGGTACGAATATGTCACCAAGAATCATAATGAACTGGTTCAGCAGTATAACAACTTCTTGAAAGTTCTGAGGGAGATTCTCGATGGAAGAACAAATTGATGTCCTGAATCCGGATGGGACTTTTGCGGGGTATGCCCGCGGTCGTACGGAAGTACACTCCAAGGGGTTGTGGCATAGAACTGTTCATATCTGGGCGTTTGATAGGAATGACCGAATTCTCTTTCAGCTCCGTGCCCGCGTGAAAGAAAATAACCCGGGGCTTCTGGATACTAGTTGCGCTGGCCATATTTCCGCTGGCGATACTAGCCGTAACGCGGCTGTGCGCGAATTGAAGGAAGAGCTGGGTGTAACCAAGAGCCCGGAAGATTTGGAATATCTTTTCGAATCCGGACACGAGAGCGTCCTGAATGGCGGCGCCTATCTGGATAACGAATATTACGATACCTACAAGATTGTCCTGACAGATGAGGAAGCGTCTTCCCTGGTTCCGCAGCCAGGCGAAGTGGATGATTTCGTCTGGATGACCCGTCAGGAATTTTTTGCCAGGCGTAAGTTGAATCCGGAAAAGTTCGTGGATCACCCCGATGATTTTAGATGGCTGGAGAGTGGCTGTGTATAAGGACGTTGCGTTAGTTCTCGAAGGTGGCGGCATGCGCGGGGCCTACAGCTCCGGCGTGCTGGATGCGATTTATGATGCCGGATTGAAGTTTGGCGGTTACGCCGGGACTTCTGCTGGCGCTACCCATCTCTGCAGTTTCCTGTCGGAACAGCGGGAGCGTAACAAGCGTATCGATACGGTCCATTCCAGGGACCCGCGGTATCGTGGCTTCAAGTGGCTTTTGAAAACCGGCGATTTCTTTCCTCGGGAGTTCTGCTACGTTACCATCCCTCGGGAAGTAGATCCGTTTGACTACGCCAAGTTCGAAGAGAACGCCAAGGTGTCTCCCTTCTATTGCGTGACGACCAACGTAGAGACCGGCGAGGGCGAGTACCTCCTGACTCAGGAGGTGGACAAGGGCGATGGCCTGGAGTGTGTCCGTGCGTCAGCCTCCCTTCCCCTTATGAGCAAGATCGTGGAACTCCGCGGGAAGAAACTTCTGGACGGAGGCATTGCCGATAGCATTCCCTTCCAGTTCATGGAACGTCAGGGATTTGCAAAGCAGGTGGTGATCCTTACCCAGCAGGATGGCTACGTGAAAAAGCCCAATCCCATGATCCCGCTGTTCAAGCTGGTGTACCGCAAGTACCCGAAGTTTGTGGAAGCGGCTGCGACCCGCCACATTCGTTATAACGAAGCGACCGCAAGGCTGAAGGAATATGAAGCCGCCGGAAAAAGTTTTGTGTTCCGTCCCAGTGAACCTTTCCAGATTTCCCGTCTGGAGAAGGATACCAACAAGCTGGTGGAACTTTACGAAATGGGACTTCGTGACGGCAAGCGCCTGCTGCCCCAGCTGATGGAATTCCTTAAGTCATGCTGAACCACGTCATGCGAGTCTCGTCATGCTGAGCTTGTCTCAGCATCGGCTTTTTTAGGTTATAAAAAAAATCTATCACTTGCTATAAAGACTTCCTTATACGCCGTATAATTTCTTTACGGGCGGAACAATTCTGCGTCCCTTTTTATAGCCTAAGCTATAGGAACTATCTATATTTATGCCCATAAAAAAATACAGAAAGGAAAAATCATGGCAAATCTCGAAACATTGTGCGTTCAGGCTGGCTGGACCCCGAAAAAGGGCGAACCCCGCGTTCTCCCCATTTACCAGAGCACCACTTTCAAGTACGACACTTCCGCCCAGATGGCTGACCTGTTCGACCTGAAGGAATCCGGCTACTTCTACACCCGTCTCCAGAACCCCACCAACGACGCTGTGGCTTCCAAGATCGCACAGCTGGAAGGTGGCGTAGGTGCCATGCTTACTTCTTCTGGCCAGGCTGCAAACTTCTACGCCGTGTTCAACATCTGCGAAGCTGGCGACCACTTCATTTCCACTTCCGCAATCTATGGCGGTACCAGCAACCTCTTCAGCGTCACCATGAAGAAGCTGGGCATCGAATGCACCTTCATTGACCAGGACACATCCGACGAAGAAATCGAGAAGGCTTTCCGCCCCAACACCAAGTGCGTCTTCGGCGAAACCGTTGCAAACCCGGCAGGCAAGATTCTTGACCTGAAGCGCTTTGCCGATCTGGCTCACAAGCATGGCGTTCCTATGATCGTGGACAACACTTTCCCCACCCCGATCCTCTGCCGTCCCTTTGAATTCGGCGTGGACATCGTGACCCACTCCACCACCAAGTACATGGACGGTCACGCCATGGCTGTGGGTGGCTGCATTGTGGATAGCGGCAACTTTGACTGGGAAGCCCATCACGACAAGTTCAAGGGCCTTACCGAACCGGATCCCTCTTACCACGGTCTCCGCTATACCGAAGCCTTCGGCAAGCTCTGCTACATCACCAAGGCTACCGTGCAGCTCATGCGCGACCTGGGTTCCATTCAGAGCCCCCAGAATGCATTCCTCCTGAATGTTGGCCTGGAAACTTTGTTCCTCCGCATGCCTCGCCACTGCGAAAACGCTCTCGCCGCTGCCAAGTGGCTGAAGAAGCATCCGAAGGTTGCATGGGTTGACTACGCAGGTCTCGAAGACAACGCTTCCTACGCTCTGGCCCAGAAGCAGTTCAAGGGCGGCCTGCCCTGTGGCGTGCTCACCTTCGGTATCAAGGGTGGCCGCGACAAGTCCATCCAGTTCATGGATGCCCTGAAAATGATCTGCATCGTGACCCACGTTGCAGACGCCCGCAGCTGCGTGCTGCACCCGGCAAGCCACACCCACCGTCAGCTTTCCGACGAACAGCTCATCGAGGCAGGCGTTGCTCCTGACCTGATCCGCTTCAGCGTGGGTATCGAAAACATCAACGATATCATCGCCGACCTGGAACAGGCTCTGGCACAGGTGTAACAGGTGTGAGGGCGGCCTTCGGCCTTTGAGGTATGAGGTCGTCGCTCCTGCGTCATGCCGAGGACTCTCGGCATCGGCTGAAAAAAAATCCCGCGACGTTCAATCGCGGGAGTTTTTGTTTATATTTCAAAAGAGGTCCTCGTGAAATTTCGTATTTGCAATATAGCCTTGGCAATGTTGTTCATTGTTCTGCTGGTAGGGTGTGGTACTCCCGTTTATAGACAAGGTATCGTTAACAAGGGCTCTTTTGAAATCGGGGTGCCGGAGAATTTTGCCGGTGTAGGAAAGGCCATTCCTGAAAATTCCACCATCAACAGTTTTTCCGTAGGCTTTGATTACACCACATCTGCCGAGATGAAGGTGCGTGGAGTCAAGAATTCGGAACTTAAGCTCAGCGATTACGACCCTTTGTACGGCGGTTCCGATAATGATTTCACCGTTATAAAAGAAACGAAAGTCAAGAGTTTCAAGTATAAAAGAAATCGTTTTCCTCTATCTGCAAGCTATACGCGCCTTACCAAAAAGTCATCTGAGTTCTATGGTTTTTCTGCGGGGTTTGATCCTGAGCCCTTTGGTCGCTTTATTTTCGGGGTCAACAAGGAATCCTTTGAATTTGGCGGCTATGTAGACTTGGGACTGGGAGTTTTTGGAATTGGAGACGTGACGGTTGACTATTACGAATGTCTGTACGTTTATTCAAAGGAAGAACGGTGTTCCGAACGGACCAAGGAACGGCATTTCGAGACAGATGACGGGGCCTTCTGGCGGGCAGGCCTTGGAGTTTTTGCCTCATACTTTGTGAAGAACTTTGCCCTATCATACTCTCCATATCTGTATAAACCGCATCTCCAGGAATTTTTTGACATAAAGGATGAGGACGGAATTTCTGCGGAATTTGGAATACCTGTAATCTATCCGTGGGTGCTTAGCCAGTATGCCGGTGCGTCCCTGTGGCTTAACGAGCACTGGAAAGTGTCCCTAGGCGTAACAGTGTTGAACAGTCTGGATTTTGATGACTTCTTCTTGACAGCCAACGGCTCCATAGGCTTCTGGTTTTAGAAAAAATCCCGCGACGTTCAATCGCGGGATTTTCTGCATTTTCGAATTGCAGTGTTCTACTTGATTTTTTCTGTCAGGGGGAACACTTGCATGTTGACGCGGTAGACGCGATCAATTTGCTTGTCCTCTGCGACGATTGACATAATGCGGTGGCGGCATTCTGCCAGTTCCTTAAGGATTTTGTCGTAGGAACCTTCGGAAATCCCCAGGGTGAGTCCCGTAAATTGACGTTCCTCCAGAGGGATGTTTTCCAAGGCGTCCAGCGCGAAAGTTCCCATTTGACGGTGCATGTTACGCACTGCCAGAGGTACAAAATCAGCGACTCCGGAACTGAGGACTTTGTCCGTCTGGATGTAGTTTCCGTTTTCGTCTATTTTAAGCAGGCCTGCCTTCACCAGGAACTGCAGGGTTTCCGTAACTTCGGCTGCAGTAATCTTTTGCTTGCAGGCGTGGGCCATGTCCAAAGGTTTTGCGCCGGTCATGACAGGCGCCAGCTCGCGGATCACGGGATTTTTCCAGGAATCGAAAAAGGCGAACTCCTCGGCACCCATGATTTTAACATTGTTCTGGTTGGCCACTTCCTGCATGGTGTCGATGGCTTTTTTGCGGTCGGCATCGTTTTTTGCATGGTCAAATGCGACCAGTGCTCTAAAGAACTGCTGTTCATAGCCTGCCAGGTGCATGGCGTTAATAACCTTTTCTACGGCTAACGCGCTTAGACTCTTTTTGCCATCACAAACCAACTTCAAGTAAACAGGAGAACCAAAGCCCGCCTGGGCGGCGAAATCGCGCCAGGTAAAGGCTGATTTCTGCTTGTGTTCTTCGTAGTATTCCCGAATGAACTGACGATAGTCTTTATATTCGATAATCGGTTTCATAATTCAGAATCCTGCGAGAATTACTTGATGGAACATCCGTTGTACTTACCAATGCCTGCAATATATACCGCACCTGTTGCCGCAGAATTGCTGCCGTCAAAGGTGTTAATGCTGGGGCTTATGGCGATGGATGCGGAACTTTTTGCAGCTTCCAAGGGGTCTATTTTGTATCCAGTATTTTCATTGAGTTCTTCCCACTTGAAGTTGGCGACAGTGAGTTCCATGGAAGCAGGGAGTTTTGCGAAGTTGAATTTGTATTCATTATCTGCTCCAGTTTCAATGAACAGGTTCATGACAGATGTGGATGCATAGATTACGCATACGCCTTCCCAGTCGGAAATATCGGCGGTTAGGTCTTGAGAACTTTTGGGAGCAGTCCAGAATCCGAATCGAATTTGAGAGTAGGGATGATTTTCGTTCAGTTTATAAGTGAACTTTGCGCCCTTGGCCTCAAGGAGTTCTTCTGCGATTCCATCGCTATTGTACCTGACGAAGTACTGACTTGTGATTTCTTCACCGTCTTCATGGTAGACTTTGGCAGAACTTGCGTTATTGTCTTGATCAAGCATCAGAATGGAAGAATATCCAAGAGGATCGTCGGGATCCACGGTTACAACGGAATCCTTGGCGCCATTCCAGAGGTTGGCTTCAAATTTCTTGTCCATGGAGAAATCATTCAAGGATGGAGTAACAACGGCGCCATCTTTACATACGAAGCACTGGTCGCCAGATTCGCTCTTTACAATGTCGCCGTCTTTTTTACAAGAGATGGAAGCGCTGATTTGCTGGTACTGGTTTTTGGTAAGCAAATTCCACTTTCCCTCTCGGCAGATCTGGTAGATGTTTTGCTCGGGATCGGCGTATAGCTTGCCCTGGTCTGCGGGAGCTGCAGTGCATGCGCCGGTTTCCACTTCTTCTTCACTCAGAAGTCGCCAGCCACCAATGTCACATGCATATTGTTCGCCCTTATAGGCACTTGCTGCATTGTCGTAAGAGACGATTTCGCCATACAGATCCTCGGTACATTCGCCAACTTTTTCTTCGGGGAGCATGTCATTCCATGTTCCGTCGTGGCAGATTAAAACGTCTTCAAAGCGATTGCCTTCGTCCGCGGCGGAACAGTTGCCGTACTTTATTTCGTTAGAAGAGAGCTCACGCCACATAACGTCTTTGTCTGTTCCAAACTCGTCGCATACGAAGGTCTTTTCGAAGTTCTTGCTCAGTTCGTTCTTTACATTTGCTGTCTTACCGATGTTCTCGGAGGTGCAGCTTCCAATACCAAAATTTTCTGCCCAGTAAGTTGCAACGAATTTTTCAAATTTCGGAATGTCAGTGGAAATCTTCCAATCCAGAATGTTCTTTTTTACCTTGTCAAGATCGAGTTGGACGGCTTCATCAGCGATGTCTGTCAAAATCTGCTTGTCATCAATGACACCGTCTTTTTCCAGGTCTTGTGCGATAAGGGCCAGGCGTTCGCTGAATGCACCTTCGCTGGCAACGCCTTGCATCAAGATGGACAGGGCCAGCAGGGCGCCGTCGTTTTCAGACTTACCAAAGATGGACAGTTCTTCGGCGTTGATGGATTTTTCCACATCGATACCGAAGGTACTGAGAATTTCCTTTTGGGCTTGGGTCTTGGCTGCGCCGTATTCCATGCCTTCTTCAAGGATCAGGTACTTGACGCGGTCGAATTCCAGATGGGTAAGGAGGTTCACGTTAGCGGTGTTACGGTCGGTCAAATCGCTCAATGCGTTCAGCTTGATGGGCGCTGTGGATTTTACTCCGGTATTTTCGTTGCGGTAGTAACCGTCGGCAATAAGCAATGCGAAGTTAGAAGAAAGATCCTTGTAGGAAATTTCAAATTCGCCCTTGTCATTCTTGATCTTGTCGGGGAAAGAACGTCCGCTTAGATCAAACGTCTCGCCGTCGACCTCGTGCAGGGTGATGGTGGAGCCCACAAGGAAAGGTCCCTTCTGGGATACGCCGGTCACTTTGCCGGTGTAGGCGACGATACCGTCTGCTTCTTCTACAACGCCGGAGTTATTAGTTCCGGATTCTCCGCAAGCGCTGAATAGACTTGCCCCTGTGACCAGGGAGAGGGTGGTCAAGGTCTTGCTGAATTGCGTCTTCATATGTCCTCCTGAATTATTTACGGATACAAATATAAACACTTGCATCCTGAAAGTCAAGAAAAATGGGATACAAAATGAAGATTTTTTGTAAAAATTGGTTAATTATTTGTTTGTTAGCGTAATTTTTGATAAAAACGGGATACAAATGCGCTGTGATTTATTTCTTCTTGTATTCCGCCATGATCATGCCAGTCACAATGGCGGCGGCACCTGCAATGGCTACGGAGGAAATGTGTTCCCCGATAGTGATTGCCGCAGTAATCATGGTTATGAGAGGGAGGGCGAAAATGTAGTTGGACGCAAGAACCGTTCCCAGCTTGTCCATGACCTTGTTCCAGATCAGGTAGCCGAAGAGGTTGCTGAAAATGCAGAGGCAGAGGAAGTTCATGATGACCACCGGTTCCTTGAAGGCGTCCCATGGAATAGGATGTGCGACGAAATTCCCTTCAGTTCCAAGGCCGAAGTAGTCCAATGCGAAAATGGGAAGGGATGTCAAAAATCCATAGAAGAAAATTTTTCGGATGGCGAATAGGGTGGAATACTTGCTCCGAACCGATTCCGTGGAGTAGGAATAGACGGTCCAGGCAATGGCTGCGCCGAAGGCCAGCATGTCTCCTACGGGAGAAAGCTTCAGTACGAATTTTCCGTTAAGCACCACAAGCACCATGCCGATGAAGGTGATGAAAGATCCTGCAATTTGCCGGGGCAGTAACTTTTCGCGCTTAAAAAAGAATACGCCCACTAGCAAAATCAATAGCGGGTTGGTGCAGACGATCAGCGAGACGTTGCTGCTCTGGGAAATGGTCAATGCGGTGTTTTCTGCCCAGAAGTAGATGGTGCATCCCGTGACGCCGCCTAGCAGGAAGAATAGTTCATCTTTCCAGCTGTTGGAGTGGAAGCGAATATTTCGTAACCCTACTACCAGCAGCATCAAATAAGTTGCCGCGAAGCGGATGGTGAAAATCTGCACCGCAGAAAACCCGTGGTTAATCAGCACCTTGGTGCTGACGAAACTGGTACCCCAGAACAAGATGGTCGCGATGGCGAGAATATGCCAGACGGCCATGGAACCTTGATTTTTTAAGCCGATTTTCACGTCAACAAATATAAAAATCAAAAAAATTATATTTGGGGTAACACTTTTACTTCCCTGTGGTGTTTTACAGGTATGAATAGGCAAGATATTGCAGACAGAGTGGCTTTTTCCAAGGTTTACGAGACCTTCGCACCCATGGTGATGCGTCGTTGCCTCGCTATGCTGAAGGATGAAGCCGAAGCCAGCGATATGATGCAGAATGTTTTCCTGAGAATTTACGCCCACCGCAATACTTTGGACTTGTCCAATCCATCAAGCCTCCTGTGGAATACGGCCACCCGGCTTTGCCTGAACCGTATTCGCGACAAGAAGCGTAGGGGCCTGAATGTGGATTGCAGCGAAATGCTTTTGCAGATTGCTGCCGCCGATGACGAGTTGGAGACTTACGAATCTGCGGGTATCCTCAAGAAGATTTTCGCCAAGGAGCCTGAGTCTACCCGCACCATGGCTGTTCTGCATTTTGTGGATGGCATGACTTTGGAAGAAACCGCAGAAGCCGTAGGGCTTTCCGTTAGCGGCGTCCGTAAACGTCTCCGCACCTTGCAGGAGAAGGTCAAGAACTTGGAGGTAAAGTAATGAATTCCAGAAAGAATGGTCCTGTAACGGACTTCAAGATGGAGCAGTACCTCATTGGTGCTCTTCCCGAAAACGAAATGAAGGAACTTCGTGAACGCGAAGCTTCCGACGAAATTTTTGCGGCGCGGGTTCGGGAACTGCGGGAACAGAACGCAAAAATCCTGAAGGAAAATCCTTTTGAAAATCTTGCCCGGGACTTGGACAAGATGGATGCCGTTGCTCCTGACATGAATGATGTCCGCGCAACCATCGCCCGCTTTAACATGCTGAAGATTGCAGCTGCTGTAGTGATCGCCCTGGGAATCTTCTCTGCAGTGTTCGTCGTCGACAAGGATGACGTTTTTTATTCATCCGAGACGAAAGATATTTCTGCGAATATGGACGTGGCCATGGCCACCGTGGACGACCAAACCCGAATCAAGGGAATGGATGCCCGCATGGAAGTGTGGAAAAAGTCCGAAGGCGGCATTGTCCAGTTGGATGATATGTCCACCGCTTCCGAAGGGGATGAAATCCAGTTGCGTTACTCCGTTCCTGAAAAGTGCTACGGCATGATTTTCAGTATGGATGGAAATGGTACGCTGACTGTCCACATGGGGAACGATAATGCGGCCATCGCCCTGGAACCCGGCAAGATGATTTCCCTGCCTTATGCCTACAAACTGGATGACGCGCCCCACTTTGAAAAGTTCTTCCTGCTGACGTCCCAGAAGGAGTTCGCTGTATACGTCGGCCAGCTGGATGAGATTCTGAAACAGGACGGTATCAAGACCGTAACTGTCACGCTTCGTAAGAATGGGGGAGTATAATGTTTAGGAGTGCAATTAATACGTTTATAAGCCTCTGCGGCTTTGGTCTGATCGCCTTGCTTGGCTTGGCCAGTTTTTCCCACGCGGCGGAGAACAATACCATCGACCGTTATGTCATTGCCATCAGCGCAAACAACGGTGGATCGAATCGCCCCATGCTTCGCTATGCGGAAAGCGATGCCAAGTCCTTTGCCAATGTGCTCAAGGACATGGGTGGCGTAAAGCCCCAGAATTTGATTTTGATTCAGGAACCAAGTGTCAGTTTTTTGAATTCCCGCATGGAAGACCTAGATAAGATCCTCGTAAAGAATCAGGGCAAGAACGGTCGTGAAGAAGTGCTGGTCTATTACAGCGGCCACGCCGACGAAAAGGGCTTACGCCTGGGTAACGAGGTTTACGCCTGGTCTGAATTCCGCAAGCGTGTGGATAACCTGAGCGCCGATGTGAAGATTGCAGTCATCGATGCTTGCGGTTCCGGTGCCATTACCCGCGCCAAGGGCGGTGTGGCGGTACCTGCCTTCATGATTGACCAGAGTAGCGACATGAAGGGATACGCCTTCATTACCAGCAGCACCCAGGATGAATCCAGCCAGGAAAGCGACAAGCTGAAGGGCTCCTTCTTTACCCACTCCCTGGTCAGCGGCCTTCGCGGGGCAGGGGACCTGAGTGGCGACGGGAAAGTCACTCTTTCCGAAGCTTACCAGTTCGCCTTCAACGAAACTCTCCAGAAGACTCAGAGCACCATGGGCGGCGCCCAGCATCCTAGCCGCGATATGAATCTGGCAGGTACCGGCGACGTGGTCATGACGGATTTGCGCAGCATGGGTGCAGGCGTTTCCTTCCACAAGGATCTGGATGGCCGCCTGTTCATTCGAGACGACAAGGGCTCCCTGGTGGCAGAACTTTACAAGGCTGCCGGTCGTAACATGTCCCTGGGTTTGCCTGCTGGCGCCTACGAAATCCATCTGGAAAAGTCTGCCGTACACAAGACTGCAAGCGTCAACCTGTCCAACGGTAAAATCGAGAACGTTTCACTAGCGCTGTTTAAGGACGTAAACGTCGAAAAGACTGTTGCCCGTGGGGAACTGGGTGGCAAGAGGTCTTGCGCCAATGGCGATTCCGTCATGTGTTCTCTTGACTCGCTTGACCATAGCGCAACATTTCGTACCACCTTCAACGCGGTGGACAAGGATACTCTTCCCCGCAAGGGCTTGCAGATAGGCGTCTTTACCTCTCTTACGACGGATTACATGATTGGTGGTCAGTTGAGCTTGTTCGTGAACGCGTCCAAGAAAGAAATGCATGGCATTCAAGTGGCAGGTGTTGCCGACATTAGCCGTGATCATATTGAGGGCGCGCAAATTTCAGGCATTGTGAACTACGCAGGAAGTTTTGATGGCTTACAGCTTTCTCATGTCAACATTGCAAAGGATAATTCCGAGGGTGTTCAGATTTCCACCGTAAATCTGGCTCTCGATACGCTTAGTGCCGTACAGGTAGGTGCCATCAACTACGCAGGTTATGTACCTGTCCAGGTGGGGGCAGTCAACGTTGCCGGTGCGTCTGACATTCAGGTGTCCTCCATTAACGTGGCCGCTTCCGTAGAGAAAACAATGGTGGGCGCCATCAATGTGGCTGGCAGCAACAATTCCGTGGACGTGGGTGCCATTAATGTGGCCGGTTCCTCGAAAGGTCGTCAGATTGGCGTCATCAACATCTGCGGAAACTGCGAAAAAACTCCCATCGGCCTCATCAACATTGTGGGTAATGGCGTATGGACTGCTTCGGGAATCTTCAACGAAATGGGCGGCACCGGCATCAAGCTGGACCTGGGTACGGCCTACTTCTACACTAGCTTTGAAACATCCCGCAACTTCAAGGAAGGTCACTTGCTCAAGAGCTATGACGATATCTGGGAAGACGGTTTTGGCGTTGGAACCCACTTTGGCATGTACGGCCATCACTTTGCACTGGAATACATGTTCCTGAATGTGGCTGATAAGTATAAGGGCAGCTATGGTGGCAGCGATGAAGACGACAAATTTGCCTTCCATCACCGCATCCGCCTGGGTGCGACATCCAAGCTGTTGCCTGGTGTGGGCTTGACTGGTGGCCTGTCCCTCAATTTGGCATCCAGGGGCTATGCGGATAGAAACCCCTTGAAGCCTCTGGGCGAATACCATGATGATTTCGGCTCTGAAAGACATGCAGCCCGATTCTGGCCAGGCTTCTACGCAGGCCTCACCGTCGGAAGATTCTAGCCCTTCTTGTCGAACAGTTCCAGGGTTTCCTTCAACTTGTTCGCTACGGCGATGGCGTTATCAAAGATGTGCCTGATTTCGCCCTGGATCTGGTCGAACAGTTCCTTGTTGCAGAACAAGTCTTCGCGGGCCTGCTTGTTCGCCATGAACAATTCCTTCAGGGCCAGCATGTCCTTGGTCTTCTTTTCCAGCTGGGTCTTTGCTTCTGCCTTGCATTCTTCCAGCTGGACTAATTTCTGCTGGTGGATTTCAGGATCGTTTTCCTTCAGGATGTAGCTAGGCAGGGTGGCGAAGTCTTCGAACTTGTTGCTCAGCGTGTTGGTGCTGATGGAGCTACGCAGGCCAATGCCCTTGACGGAAGAGTCAATGGAAATGGTGCAGCTGGAAGTTCCGTGATAGTTGCAGCGGACTCGGGTTTCCACCTTGCGGAATTCGTTGAAGGGGTTGAAATCTTCGTCGGATTCCATATAGCGCAGGGGGACGTACAGCGGGGTAGGTTCGCCCGCAATCGTCACGCGGTAGGAAAGGCAGGGCTCGTTGTTGAAAATCTTGGTTTCGTACAGGTTGCAGCTGCTGTGGAGCAGACGCTTCACGTTCTTGTACAGTCTAAGGGCGTCGTAAGGTTCGCCCAGAAGGTCGGGAATATCCTTCATGATCTGGGCCTTTACGATTTCGTTGAAATTTGCGCTGATGGTTGCGTTGGAGCTGGACTTGCCCCAGATGGAGGTGCCTAGGAAAAGGGCATCCGTAAACTTGGTTTCGGTTCTTTCGTTAAAGAAGGCGATTGCCTTTACCATGTTGGTCAGGGCGATCCACTTACGGATAGAAACGTAGATGCCTTCCTTGTCGCAGAGTTCCGCCATCTTTCCGATAATGCACAAGGTGTCTGTGGAAAGGGTGACCTTCTTGATTTCGGAACACCATGCCTTGGCTTCTTCGGGAGCGATGGCGATGCCCATTGGCACATGGAAATCTTCCAGCTTGCTCTGGTTCTGCAGCAAGTCGCACAAAGCTGCGGAGGAGAGACTTTCCGGCAGGGAAATACTCAAGGTGACGCGGTCCACAATGTCGGCCCTGCTCAAGGTCACTTCCGGACGCTGGTCGCTGGTAATGATCAGCGGAGCGTTTTCCCTATCGGAAAGGGCGATCTTGATGTTATCCTTGGTTTCGTCGTCCAGAGGGTTGAAGTTCTGGAAGATGATGACGTCAAAAGAGGCGAGATTGTTGGGGAATGCCTGCTGGCGTCTGCCCACCTTCAGGATCTTTGCGTTCTTGAAGGCGTTGGCCAGTCGTTCTGCCAGTAAGTTCTTGCCGGAGCCGGACCTGCCGAAAAGGTAGAAGGGTTCACCGCAGACGGCCGCCAGAAAACCGAGCTGGAAGCAGCTTTCCCTTTCGGGAATACCCGTGTTCAGTGCGGTCAACAATTCAGAAATTCTTTTTGTGAGCGTCATATTTTCCAATCCTCTTAAGAAAAATATAACAACAAAGAAGGATTGGTTATGAACAAAAGACTCTATTTCGCGAGAACTTGCTGAATTTGGGCCCGAGCGGAGTCGTGAACTTGTACCGATTGTGTAGCGATGAAGATACGGGGATCGTCCAGCAGGTCCTTGGAGAGTCTGAGGGCGTCTTTCTGGGTAATGACCAAATTTGCCTGGGCTGAGTCACGGAGAATTCCGCTAGTGATTTTTTCAAAATTCCTGTCGTGGTCGGGACGGAAATTCCATTTCGTGGGGTTCAGTTCCGCACGTTTCAAATCGTGGATGAAACGCTCAGGATCTCCGAGGCCACACAAAGCTATAGTTTGTCTGTACTGCGGGAATTCTCCCTTGCAGTTGGAGATGCAGTCGATGTTGAACAGGACATCTGGATTCGCGCCATAGCAGCGGAGCGCTAGGGTCCTGTCCAGGTCCCGGGCGTGGTCCTGCAATAGGCTTCTGAACTTCCCTGCAGGGATTAGCTGGTTTATGTCCGTGGGCGCCTTCTCCCAGTCCAGCCGGATAATGGCGTGGGGCCGAAGGCGACTGTCCTCGAAACCGTCGTCGCATAGGATAAAGTCCGGCGCCGTTTTGCTCTTGCCGCTTCCCTCGGGGGCTATCCCCCGGTCGATTTCCCGGGCGGTCCTGTAGCGGTTGTCCGTCCCCACGATTTCTGCAAGTCCCTGCCGGATCTGTTCCGCCAACTCCTGCCGGTACAGTCGGATTTCGTCAAAGGCGGACCTATGGCAAAGGATCGCCACACGCTTCCCCTGGGCGGTCATGCGCCGGGCGAGCCACAGGCAGAAAGGCGTTTTTCCCGCACCACCCGCCCTGAAACTTCCGATGACGACAAGCTTGGAATTTTTCAGCGGACATCCCGGTCTAAGGAACAGCTTGTGATGCAACGAATACGCCGCCCAGTAGTAGGCCGCAAGAATCCCCCGCAATTTCCGAACGATATCCATACGACATCTAAAATAAAAATATCGGATGGATGCTTCCCTATTGCATCATCATCCAACTCGCGGTACAAATCCTGCGATCCTTTGAGGAGGGGCTTTAGCGCCCCTCAAACACAAAAGGATTGAGCGCCCGGGCAACGCCCGGGCAGCGCATTCGTTTTGTCGGGGGAGTCCAGAGGGGGCATAGCCCCCTTTGCGTCATCATCCAACTCGCGGTACAAATCCTGCGATCCTTTGAGGAGGGGCTTTAGCGCCCCTCAAGCACAAAAGGATTGAGCGCCCGGGCAACGCCCGGACAGCGCATTCGTTTTGTCGGGGAAGTCCAGAGGGGGCGGCAGCCCCCTTTGCTCCATTACAAAAAATGGCGTTTCTGCTGCAGGAATAAATCGGCCAGCACCAATGCAGCCATGCTCTCTACGATCACGGGAGCGCGTACGGCCACGCAGGGGTCATGACGTCCGCGGGCGGCCAAGGTCCCGTTTTCGCCACCACGGCCCGCAGTCTTCTGTTCCTGGCTGATGGTTGCGGTAGGCTTGAAAGCCACCTTGCAGTAGATAGGTTCGCCGTTGCTGATACCGCCCAGGGAACCGCCAGCGTTGTTGGTCCTGGTGTGGTAGGAGTTTCCGTCGAAGAAAAGTTCGTCGTTATGTTCGCTTCCATGCATGCGGGCGGCAGCAAAACCGCTACCGATTTCAAAGCCCTTGCTTGCAGGGATGGAAAGCATTGCCTGCGCGAGAAGTGCGTCCAGACGGTCGAACACCGGTTCACCGAGAGCGACAGGCGGGTTCTTCACCAGCAGGCAGACAGTTCCGCCTACGCTGTCCATGTTCTCACGGGCGGAAAGAACCGCCTGCTCCATTTTTGCACTTGCGGCAGGATCCGGGCAGCGCACGGGGGAAGCTTCAATCTGGTCCAAAGTCAGTTCGTCCAGGTTCAGGGGGCCGCAGTCCACTTCGCCGATGGAGTTGACCCAGGCCATGATTTCGGTACCGGCCACCTGCTTCAAAAGCTTCTTTGCTACAGCGCCAGCGGCGACGCGGCCGATGGTTTCGCGGGCGGAACTACGTCCACCGCCACGATAATCCCTGAAACCGTACTTCAGGTCGTAGCACAGGTCTGCATGGCCCGGACGGTACCACTTCTGGATTTCGGAATAGTCATGACTACGCTGGTCTTCGTTGAAAACAGCGAAAGAAATGGGCGTACCTGTGGTTTTTCCTTCAAAAACGCCAGAAAGGATCTTTACCTGGTCCTTTTCGTCGCGGGGGGTGGTCATCTTGTTCTGGCCAGGGCGGCGACGGTTCAGTTCTGCCTGAACGTCTTCTTCGGTGAGGGGGAGGCCTGCAGGGCAGCCGTCCAGGACGGAACCTACACCTGCACCATGGGATTCACCCCAGGTCGTGACGGAAAAAATCTTACCAAAAGTGCTAGACATGCTACAAAATATAGATAAAAGCAGTTTTTTACAAAAAAAATTGCTTGAGTCACTCGTCTTTTAACAAAAGTTTACTATCTTTTACAATGGTTTTTAGGAGATACCGTGCGTAGAGTAAACCTTATCATAATGGTTTTGGTGATGCTTCTGTCTACAGAAGTATTCGCACGTCGTACTCCCGAACATACCCAGGACTTCGCAGGCATTGCCTTTGGCTCCTCCCGCGAGACCGTTATCGAAGAAGTCATGAAGATGGGTTACCAGCCTTACGGACAGTCCGGCAAGGAAGGTGAACGCGTGGTCGTCCCCATTTTCAAGTTCGGCGAACTGCCGGTCCAGGTAGACTTCATCTTCAACAGCAACGAAAAGTTCTGTTCCTTCGAAATCCGTACTGGCCGTGTAGAGCGCGCCCGTATGAGCAAGGCCTTCGAAGCTGTGGAATACATGTCCGACCAGTTTACCCTCAAGTACGGCAAGCCCAACAGCAATCCCCGCATTGACGAGGATTCCCACCTGAAGGAAGGCGTCCGTAATTTCTTCCTGGAATGGCTGTCCGTTTCCACCCTGGATATTAATACTGCCGTTGTCCAGCTGGAAGGTCGCTACTTCGCTGTCGGTACTGTTACCCATCGCGTTCTTACCAACGAAAAGCAGAAGGGTTCCGCCCCCGCCAAGGCAAAGACTTCCAACGCCCCGGTGTTCTAGAAGCCTTCATCTTTCCCAGGTTTTAGCAAGTGGTTTCGCCACTTGTTTTTTTTATATAGGCTTGGCCACTTGCCTATTATATACGGAACGAAGTATGCTGCCGGGTTTCAAGGGGCCGGCTTTATTGTTGCCGTGGGGTTTTGAATTTTTCCGTGAAATTCGTCTTGTCTTAGGATATATTAAGTAGGTAGTTTATTACGGTCGTAAAAGAGTCCAAAATTTTTTCAAAAACCTATTGACAATTATTTGTAATTATTATAAATTTGTAATTGTTACAAATAACAAGGCGAGAACGCCGTCTCGAATTAACCCGCGCGAAGGTTTTATGGCAAATAGGCATCGCGCTTAACCTCGGCTAGAGCCGAAGGAGAATGATTATGAAGGTTTGGAAGTGCAAGGTCTGCGGTTATATCCACATGGGTGAAGAAGCTCCGGATGAATGCCCCCTCTGCAAGGCAAAGAAGGCTGCATTCGTGCTTCAGGGTGAATCCGCTCCCGCAGCAGCAGCTGCCGGTGCCAAGGTGGTAAAGACCGTCTTCGCTGACGAACATAAGGTGGGTATCGCCCAGGGTCTCGATCCGGAAGTGGTCCAGGGTCTCCGCGAAAACTTCAACGGTGAATGCTGCGAAGTGGGTATGTATCTTGCCATGAGCCGTCAGGCCGACCGCGAAGGCTACCCGGAAGTTGCCGAAGCCTACAAGCGCATCGCTTTCGAAGAAGCTGAACACGCTGCAAAGTTTGCAGAACTCCTGGGTGAAGTGGTCCACGCCGATACCAAGTTGAACCTCCAGCTCCGCGTGGCTGCAGAAGCTGGCGCTACCGAAGGCAAGCTTGCTCTTGCTAAGCGCGCCAAGGAACTGAACTACGACGCTATCCATGACACCGTCCACGAAATGTGCAAGGACGAAGCCCGTCACGGTGGCGCCTTCGAAGGTCTCCTGAACCGCTACTTCAACAAGTAACTGTTAACCATCGAGGTGGGTTATGAAAGACTCCGTAGCAATTCTCACGAGACACAAGATTCGCCCCTCCGTCCAGAGGGTCAGTGTGCTCCATTACCTGCGGGGAGTCAAGACCCACCCTACGGTGGATACCATCTACCAGGCTCTCCTTCAGGAAAATCCCGGCATGTCCAGGACTACGGTCTACAACACGCTGGAACTCCTGAGGGACAACGGCATCGTGACGGCTCTGGACTTCGGGGAAGGTTACCTGCGCTATGACGCGCAGAGAATTCCCCATAGCCACTTCCTCTGCGACCGCTGCGGAAAGGTTTACGATATCATGACTCCGCCCCCTAACTGTCTGGGACTTCTACCCACGGGTTTTGCCCTCAAGCGGACTCAACTCAGTATGGGCGGCATCTGCGCCGAGTGCATGCAGGCTCCCGCTACAACGGAATCCGAACAGAAGGAGTTGGACGAAGCGGCCGCCTCGAAGCGTCTGTCCGAAGTGATGTACTAAATCTTGATTGCCGGACATTGTCTGCGTCCAAAATCTGTGAAAGAAAAATCCGTCGGGTAAAACCGGCGGATTTTTTGTTGCTTTAGGGCTAAAATTGCGGGAAATCGCGAATTGCTAGTACGAAAATCAGATATTCTCAAAATTCATACTACAAAAGCGGGGCTTATGGTGGTCTACACTAGTACAAATTTCCCCTAATGAGTGAATTCATACTAGTGTTGTCCTTGCAGGAGAGGTATCCTGCTGAAAATCGTAGTATGAAAACGCTTTTTTGCGGAAATTCATCCTACTGTTGCAGCCCCCTTACGTCTTATTATGCCTTCAGTTTGTCCAGGGCGTCGTTGGAGCCGATGACGAACAGCACGTCGTTTTCCTTAAGGATGTAGTCTGCGATGTTACCGATTTTCGGGGTGGGTTCCAGCGGGTCGCGGATGGCGATCACCTGGATGCCGTACTTGTGGGTAAGGTTCAGTTCCTTCAGGGTCTTGTCCCAGAAAGCTGCAGGGCAGGCCAGTTCCACGATGGAGTAACCGTCCATAAAGGGCAGGTAGTCCACCATGTTGGGGCGGTTCAGGCGTTCTGCCAGAGAAATTGCCATGTCTCGTTCCGGATGGAAGATGTCCGCAACGCCCAGCTTTTCCAGGATGGTGGTATGGGCGGGGCTACTGGACTTGGCGATAATGTGCTTGACGCCCAGTTCACGAAGGTTCAGAACCGTCAGGAGGGAAGCCTGCAGGTCTTCGCCGATACAGCAGATCACGCTGTCCACCTTTGCTAGCGGCAGGGACTGAAGCTGCTTCTTGCGGGTGCCGTCGGCAACGACTGCCTGGGCAACCTGGTTGGAAATATCTTGAATCTTTTCGGGACTGGGGTCCACCACCATGACGTCGTGACCAAGGGCGGTCAGGTGACGTGCCAGAAAGTAGCCTGTATTACCCAGGCCGATCACTACAAATTGTTTTGAAGCCATGTATCAAAGATACAAAATATGGGCGAGCCTCTAGAGGCTGTCGAAGGCAGATGACTTGCTGAGGCTCCTGTAAATCTTGGCATTATTGGGCTTTTCACCCTTGATGCAACGAACAGAATTGGCCTGATCCTTGTAAAAACCCTTCTTTTTCCATCCACCTAGGGACTCGTAGGTGAAAAAGAAGGCGTAATCGGCGTAATCCGGGTCCTGGTCCGCGGTCCAGAAGACGGCCGTGTAGTCGTAAGCGTAAAAATCCCCGTTAAAGGCTCTGAAACCGCCCCTGACCTCAAAGGAGGGTTCTACATGGATGATCTTGTCCAGCTCGTTAGCTGTGGGGAGACGCCATCCCTCGGGACAGGCCCTCTTGGCCATTTCCCAGGTGTAAAGTCTGCCAGTCTTGAGACAGGTGCGGTCGTTGTTCTCGAAGCAGACGCTGGGCACTTTACGGATGTTCATGTTCTGCGTCATCCATAAGTTTCCTTTAATCCACTTGACTTTGTAAACCTTGTTATCGCGGGGGTCCGTGATGGTTCCTTCCAGCTTGTTAAGATCGGAACCGTCGTCGGTTCTTTTGATCGCAAGCTTTTCCTGTGCCGCGATGGAATCTCGTTTTGCCTTTTCTATAGCTTCTCGGCGGGCTTGTTTTTCTGCCTTGGTCTCAAGGGGGCTTTCATCCCAGGGGGAGGCCAGCGCGTTCACCGCTGAAATCAGCAAAACCGCAAGAAGCAAACTCAATCTTATGTGCATCATTCTACCTAACCCCTAGCCCCTAATTAACCCACCATGATGTCTTCTTCGGCGTACCACATGCCGTCGTCCTTGTTGGTTGCCACGGCGGAAATCAGGAACAGGGGGCCCATACGACCAATGAACATGACGGAGCAAATCAGGATTTTTCCCGGGATGGACAGATCCGGGGTGATTCCCATGGAAAGCCCGCAGGTGCTGTAGGCGCTGACCACTTCGAAAAGGATGGTCAGGAAGTTGGATTGCTCGATGGAGTTACCATTGGCCTCGGTCTGGAGCAAAATCAGGGTGGCGGCAACGATGACCACGATAGCTACCACAAAGATTCGGACAGCCTTATCCACCGTGGTTTCCGGAATGGTTCGGCCGAGAATCTGGGTTTTCTTGCGGCCCAGCAGGCGGTTGAACCCCAGGAGGGCGATCACGGCGGTGGTGGTCGTCTTGATACCGCCGCCACAGCTACCGGGGTTGGCGCCAATCAGCATGATCACGATAAAGAAGAACAGGCTGCCGATACTCAGGGCGGGAACGTCCACGTTGTTGAGGCCGGCGGTACGGCTGGTAAAGGCCATGAACACGCTGGACTGGACCTTTTCCCCGAAGGTGAGGCCTGCGAAGACGTTGCTCCATTCGCTAAAGATAAAGAAGGCGATACTGACACCGACGATAATCAAGGTAAAGGTAGTGGCGATTCTAGTATGGAGGGAGACCTTCTGGAAGGAGCGCTTCTTGAAGTCGAACACGTAGCGGGCTTCCGTAATGGCCAGAAAGCCGAAACCGCCGGCCAGAGCCAGCACGCAGGTGGTGATGTTCGCCACCGGATTCAGCTGGAAACGGACCATGGAGTCCGGGAACAGGGTGAAGCCCACGTTACAGAAGGAACTGATGGCCTGGAAAATGCTGGCGAAGATACGGTCGTACAGGGAATACTCTTCCAGGACGAATTCGTTGAACTGGGTAAAGTACATGACCGCGCCAATAGCTTCCAGCCCGAACATGAAGGGCAGCACTGCCTTAAGGATTCGGGCGGCGTCCACGTTACCTTCCTGGGTGTAGTTGGCTAACAGGGCGGACTGATGGTTGAATCCCGGGTGCATACCTGCCAACAGGATGATTACCGTAGAAATCGTCATGATACCCAGACCGCCTGCCTGCATGAGGATCACCAGGATCCAGTTGCCGAAGGCGTTAAAACTGCTACTAATATCAATAGTGGAAAGTCCCGTCACACAGACTGCGGAGGTTGCCGTAAAGAAGGCGTCCAGAATACCGATGTGTTCGCGCTGGGCGAAGGGCATGGACAGCAGAAAAGCTCCGAGGGAGATCAGGGCCAGGTAACCTGCCACAATCATCACGATGGGGTTACCGGACTTTTTCTTCTTCTCGACGGTCTTTTCGACATAGTCGAATGCTTCATATCTTGAGCGTAACATGGGGCCAAAGATAGAAATTTTGGACCATTCAATAGTCTTGCCGTTGCCCCTGCCTTAAGCTAAATTTGGGCGCGTTATGAAGAATTTGCGCGCTATTTTGATGCCCATAGCCATTATTTTGGGCATTTTGCTGCCTCAGGCCGGCGTTCTTTCGCCGACTTTGCCCTTCCAGATCGGAGCCATGATGCTCCTGACCTTTATCGGGAAGGTGCCGCCCCAGGAACACGGTGTGACCTTCAAGATCGAGGTCCGGGCCTTTATCGCCAGCATGCTCCTGCTTGCCCTTCTGTGGGGCGCTGTGGAAATTTTCGGTCTGCCCCGCGATGTTCTTCTGGGTGGCGCCATCATCTGCCTTTGCCCGCCGGCCAACGCGGCCCCTGCCATGGCCAAGATGCTGGGTGGAAACCCGGTGCTTGCCCTGAAGATCTTTTTGTGCGGGCACCTGGTGGCCTGCTTCAGCATTCCTATTATATATGGCTACCTGACGGGCTCCGAGGCGGGCTTTGCAGAAATCGCCCTCCGTATTTTCAATTCCATCCAGCCGATTATTTCTATCCCGCTGGCCATTGCCTTGGGCGTTCGCAGTTTCTACCCCGAGGTGGCTGACAAGGTGGCGAAATTTTCTAAGTACACCATCTTCATCTGGACCTTCAGCGTTTTCGTGATTTTGGCAAAGGCCAGCCACGACGTTCGCGAAATGGGTTTTGCCGACCTGTGGAACAGCGGTACCTTGCCCTTGCTTGCAGTGGTCGCGTTGGTCATTTGCATTTTGCAGTTTGTGTTGGGCTGGTTCTGCGATAAGAAACATCCCATTGAAAGTTCCCAGAGTATGGGACAAAAGAATACAACGCTTGTGATTTGGATTGCAAGCCTGTATGCCGGCCCCGTGGCAGCCATTGCCCCCACCTGCTATGTGGTGTGGCAGAACCTTGTGCTCAGCTACATGAGCGCAAGAGTCAAGCCCAAGAAGTAGATTGCTCCTGTTATTTAGTAGAGCAAGTCACGTAGTTCAAAATAATTCCGTGCCTGAAAGCCCTGGAGTCGGTTACATAGGTCACCTTTGCTTCGCAGGAATAACCTGAATAGGTGAACCTTGCGTTATTGATGGTTCCGCAGGTATAGGTGCCGGAAGGTGCGTTGGCGTAGGAGGAATTGGTTCCGCCCAATGTTTTGTACTCGCAGCCCTTTCCGTCGTTGCTATGGTTAAATGTCCAACCCTTCATGAGCAATTTCGATTGCAAGGATTCAAAATCCATGCTGACAACATCCATACCATCAATGGAAGCGTCGGAGGCGGATGCTTCCATCTTGTTGTAGACGATTTTGTTGTTGATGTAGTTGCTGCTGAGGATTCCGGTGAAATAATATTTGACGATATCCTTTGCGCTGGTAACTGTGGTGCTACTGCCGACGGTACTGCTGCTTCCAAGGCTGGTTCCGCTTCTCTTAGAAAATACAGCGTTGAAATCGTAACCGGTTTCATTAGGTGTCAGCCACATATGGAATATGACGGTATAGTTATCGCCATAATATTTCCGGTACATATACTTTTCTGAATTTTTTCCAATAAGTTCGTCTGCCGGAATTTTGTCTGCAGTCAATTCATCGAAATACCATGATTTAAGATACTGGTAGTAATCGTTTATTTTGACTTGAAGGCTGCTGTAGGGAATGTGGGTGATGCAAACATCGTTTCCTTGATCGACCCATTGGAGATCTGTTGTAAATATGGTCTGAAAACCTTCGGGTTGCGGCAGTAAAGATTTAGACAAATCTTTACAGGAGGAGCCACCTGCGTCGGAAGAAGGACCGGAGCTGGAGTCGGAAGAACAGGCTGACAAAACAGCGGCGACGAGCAGGCAGAGGATTTTCTTCATGGGTATAGCTCCTTTCAAGGGGACAAGTTTTTCTGATACTTACCTAATGTAACTTTTTTTTAGCAAAACGTTTCGGGTTAAATGCCTTTTTAAGGGATTTAGTACTATTTTCACGTCTTTTGCTAAATTGAGGGCATGACCCACGCAGAACTTGTCAAGAAGCTTTTTGAAAATCAGGACCTGAAGTACAAGGAATTCCACCTGCCCTTGGTGCCGGGGGTTTCCAGTGATTCCCTTATCGGGGTGAGAGTTCCTGTGCTGCGAAAGCTGGCCAAGGAATTTTTTGGTACTGCTAAAACATTGGGCAAGTCGCAGACAGGGACCGCGCGGACCGTTGGTGGGTCCGTCGCCAAGTTCATGGACACGCTTCCCCACAAGTACTTTGAGGAAAACCATATCCATTCCATGCTGCTGGAGCACATCAAGGATTTTGACGAGTGCCTTGCCCGTACGGAGCAGTTTTTGCCCTACATTGACAACTGGGCCATTTGCGATGGGAAAAAGCCTCGCGCCCTGCTGAAGGATGTTCCGCAATTTCTGAAACGCATTCAGGAGTGGGTCAAGTCGGACCACCCTTATGTGGTGCGGTTCGACATCAACATGCTGATGGATTTGTTCCTGGATGACCGCTACGACCCGAAGTTTTTGAAGTGGGTGGCCGCTGTGGATACGGCCAAGTTCAAGTCGCTGCCGGAAGGGGCTCCAAGTGAGCCGGCTGCGGTGATGGCGCCGAACCCGAGGGTGGCTGCGGCAACCCCTGCGGGCGTTACGCTTGCAAATCCCGAATACTATGTGCAGATGGAAGTGGCCTGGTATTTCGCTACCGCACTTGCGAAACATTGGGACGACGCCTTGCCTTACATTGAAAAGCGTAAGCTGGATCCGTGGACCCATAACAAGGCCATCCAGAAATCTATCGAAAGCTTCCGCGTGACCGACGAGCACAAGGCCTATTTGCGTACGCTGAAGGTTTAAATTGCCACGATTTGATGCCAATTTTTGATTTTTGTGTCACTGAATTGAAAAAAAAGTTTGTTTAGTGATAAAAATTTTGAATAAAGTAACTAAAATTTAGCCTATGTCACGGGAATTATGTCACTAAAAGAACCGAACGGCTGATTTGGTGACAATTTGAGTTGGCGTAAACTCTTAAAAATGTTAGTTTGATTTTGTACAACATAATATTTTTGTTACTAACTTTAAAAAAAGAGCCTTTTGGTGACAAAAAATATCCAAAAAGCTTGCTGCGCGTTCTGAATAGCTACATTTGAGAATCATGCCCTCCAATCTGCAGTCAAGAATCCTTCATCTGCCGGCGTCGACGGCCAACAACCGGATGCGTAAACGTAAATTTCCGCCAAGTCCGCATCGAGCATCACCTTTACCCCGCGGATGGTATATATCCGCGACTTGAGCAAATCCTCGTCTATCAGGGAAAATCCGGGCTTTTTCGGCGCGACGGCCTCGGCCGCACTGGCCGCACCAGTTTGTCAATAGGCCCGCGCGATATTCTGAAAATTATTTTGGTGGGGGAAGTCTCCCCCTCGCTCTAACCGCCTTCGGCGTTTTTCGCTACCCCTTCTAGCGGGGACACCCCGCAACGCCCCGACTGCAAAAATAAACGAGATTTGCCTCGGAAACCTTGAAATTGCCATCTTTTGTCTTCAAAAAGGGTATATTTCCCTTGTATGTCAATCAAGTTCATTTCTCCTAAAAAGTCCGTCAATTCCGCGTTCCTCAAGCTCCCTGTTTCCGTCGAAAAGATGGAGGATTTCAAGCTTTCGCTCAAGAATCTTTATAGCAAGCGGAACGCAGCGCAGGACGAAGAATACCACAAGGGCGAAATCTGGAATTTTTTACGCAAGATTTTTGAACCTGATTATTCGGTGCAGGTCAACCGCCCGATAGACCTTGCAATTTTTAACGGGAATACGGCAAGTGCAAAGCCGGCGGTGATTATCGAAGCGAAGTCGCCGACGAATGTTGCGGAAATGTTTTCGGCGGAGCACCCGAACGTAAAATCGTTGCAGGAACTCGTCTATTACTTTATGCTGGAATACGTGCAATCGGGCAATCACGAAATCAAGTGGCTCGCCATCACGAATTTTGACGAATGGTATTTCTTCGACGTAAAAGACTTTATCCGCTATTTTGGGAACAAGACGAAACCGATATACGATCAGTTCCTAAAATTCAAGGCGAATCAGATGAGCGGCAACAAGACCTCCGATTTCTACAACGAAATCGCGAAACCCGCCATCGACGACTTCCTCGCCTCCTGCGACATCAACGTCGTGCATTTCAGCCTTGCAGATGCTTGCAAGAACGTCATTGCGAGTCCCGGATCAAAGTCCGGGATAAACTCCACGAAGCAATCTAATGCAGCGTGTCATCCTGAGCGGAGCGTAAGCGGAGTCGAAGGATCTAAAAAGCTCCTCCCCCTTTACAAATTCCTCTCCCCGGAAACTCTCCTTGCCAAGCCTTTCGCAAACGACAGCAACAGCCTTGACCGCAATTTTTATGCGGAACTCTTGCACATCATCGGCCTCGAAGAAGTAAAAGAAGACAAGGGCGGCAAGAAAGTCATCCGACGCAAGAACCCCGCAAATCGCGACAAGGCGAGCCTCCTCGAAAGTGCCATCTACCAGCTTGAAGACGATTTCCCGAACAAGGAAGAATGCGAGGCGATGGCACTCCGTCTCTGCATCACATGGGTGAACCGCCTGCTGTTCCTGAAACTTGTCGAATCGCAAATCCTCATGTATCAAAAGGGCGATGCATCGTACCGGTTCATGAGTACAGACAAAATAGCGAACTTCGACGAACTGAATATTTTCTTTTTCAAGGTACTCGGCAAGAAAATCGAGGATCGCGACGAAGACGTACTCAAGCGTTACCCGAACGTCCCTTACCTGAACAGTTCACTTTTTGAGCCGACCGAAGATGAAAAGCACTTGAAAATCCGAGGCATTCCCGATGCCCAGATGGAAATTTTCAACAAGACTGTCCTGAAGGACGAACGCGGCAAACGTGCGAAAGGCACTCTCCCGAATCTGGATTACATCTTCAAGTTTCTCGATGCGTATAACTTTGCAAGCGATGCCCAAGGCGGTGTGACCTCTACGAGCAAGACGCTCATCAACGCGTCGGTTCTCGGACTCATCTTCGAAAAAATCAACGGCTACAAAGACGGCAGTTTCTTTACGCCGGGGTTCATCACCGACTATATGGCCCGCGATGTGCTGGAACGGACCGTGGTGCAGAAGTTCAACGAGAAAAAGTCCTGGAAATGCGAAAATTTGGAAGATGTCTCGGACAAGATTGAGGACATTTCAGAAGCGAATGAAATTGTCGATGACATCCGCGTTGCCGATGTCGCCGTAGGTTCTGGACATTTCTTGGTGTCGGCCCTTAATCGCCTGCTTGCAATCAAATCGGAATTGAACATTTTGTGCGATGCGGACGGCAAACGCATCAAACGTCGCGACCTGATTTTGAAAGTAGATAACGATGAACTTTCTGTTGTTGATGACGAGGGCGAACCGTTTGAATACAAGCCGGGCAACGAAGAAAGCCAGCGGTATCAAGAAGCTTTGTTCAACGAGAAACGTCGCATTATCGAGAATTGCCTTTTCGGCGTTGACCTGAACCCCAATAGCGTGAATATCTGCCGTTTGCGCCTTTGGATTGAACTTTTGAAGAACGCCTACTACACCAAGGAAAGTGACTACAAACAACTTCAGACACTCCCGAACATCGACATCAATATCAAAGTCGGCGATTCGTTACTGAGCAAATACCCCGTGCAGAACGGGCATGTCGTTTTGGACTTTTTGCAGAAAGAAGACAAGGCCGACAAGAAAAACGGACTCGCCGCGAAACTCAAGGAATACAGGAAAAACGTTCAGGATTACAAGGCGGGCGGAACGAGCTACAACAAACAACAGCTTCGCCTGAACATTGCTGGTCTCAAGTCGCAACTCAAGGAGCCGCCCAGCATCGACCTCTTCGGAAACGTAGTCAAGAACAACGATATTGATTTTTCCAACTCGCTTGAATGGATGTTCGAATTCCCAGAAATCCTCGACGACGAAGGCCGCTTTACGGGCTTCGACGCCATCATCGGAAACCCGCCGTATGTGCAACTCCAGAGCATGGGCGAGATGAGCGACGTTTACAGCAAACGGGATTACAGTTGCTACAACAAATCCGCAGACCTTTACTGCCTCTTTGTGGAACGCGCCTACAGCCTGCTGAAAAAGAACGGATATTTTTCGTTCATCATGCCGAACAAGTGGATGCTTGTGGATTACGGCAAGGAACTGCGGCAATTCATGAGCCAAACATCGCTCAAAAAAATTCTCAATTTTGGCGATGTCCAGTTCTTTGCCGATGCGACCATTTACGTGTGCATATTCGTATCGCAAAAGTCCGGCGACAAGATGCCTGTTTTGGCGTGCTCGCTGAACAGCAAGAACTATCACGGCGAATTTGAAAAAGAAGTCAAGGCGGCGACATTCGAGTTCTCGGCAGAAAATTTCGGAGCAAGCGAATGGAGTATCCGCAACAAACTCCACGATTCCGTATTGCAGAAAATGAATGTCGGCACGGCTCTGAAAGATATGCCGATTTCCATTAATTACGGCATCAAGACCGGATTCAACGACGCATTCTTTATAGATGGAAAGACGAGAGAAAAACTCATTGCCGAAGACCCCAAGAGCGAAGAACTCATAAAGCCCCTGCTTCGTGGCCGAGACATTAACGCATGGGTGACGGAAAGCGATCAGTATCTAATCAATCCGCATAACGGAATAAAAGAAAGGAACATTGCGCCCATCAATATTGATGAATATCCTGCAATAAAAAAGCATCTTGATCAATTTATAGATAAGCTGGTTAAACGTGGGGATAAAGGCGCGACTCCATACAATTTACGCAATTGTGCCTATTTGGAAGAATTTGCCAAACCGAAAATCATGTATCCGAACATGACCTCGGTATTCCCGTTTACCTATGACGAATTTGGCTCCCTTAGCAATGACAAATCTTTTATCATTACGGAAAAGGACAATTCGCAGAATTTGCCAAAGGGAACGGAAGACGTCATTGCGAGCGAAGCGAAGCAATCCAATGCGGAATGTCACCCTGGAGCCGAAGGCGATAGGGCCCACTTACTAAAAGCCCTCCTCGCCATATTCAATTCCAACCTCGTCAAACTCTGGATATGGTATAACTGCCCCGAACTCATGGGCGGCACCCGCGAAATCCGCAAAGTCTATTTCGAAAACTTCCGCATCCCCCTAGACAACGCGGAACTCCTGCAACAACTCGCCACCCTCGCCGACCAAATCATCGCCGCTAAAAAGCAGGCTTCGTGTCATCCTGAGCGGACCCTGGAGCCGAAGGCGATAGGGGAAGTCGAAGGATCCAGTGAAGTAAGTGACGAAGCAATCCAAAGGAATATCGCCACCCTCGAAACACAAGTCAACACTCTCGTCTATCAACTCTACGGCATCACCGATGCTGAAGAAATTGAAGCCGTGGAGAAGAGGTGAATGAACTGAAAAATTTAACAACAAAAAGGAAGTGATAAAATGAAAAAAATTTATTGTAAAAGGATATTTTGAATTTCCTCTTAGAGAAGTGAATACTCCAAATAGGAAGGGAAAAGAGATTGATTTGGGTGAAATAAGTGATTTTTGGAGATGCGTTGATTGTGGTGAATGTATTTCGTCAAAGAAAGGCGTTTATATTTTTGCAAATAAAGTTAGCCATGGGTTTAAACCAATTTATGTTGGCATGACTAAAAAGTCTTTTAAAACCGAATGCTTTCAAGCTCATAAAATCAATAAATTACAGGATTTTTTTGATAAATCGTTGCGAACGAAATTGGTGCTCTTTTTTGTTGTGAAAGAAAGTAGTAGAAATGCTAAAGATGACAATGATATTATTGCCGATGTAGAAAGTTTCTTTATTCATCAAGCTTATATGGCGAATGAAAATCTTCTGAATGACCGTAAAAAAGACCCAAAATGGTCTGTTCAAGATGTTTCTGGAGATAGAACTCCTGGACAGCCAACGATGTCTGTTCAGAATTTGAAGCAATGTTTGGATATGGATTGAATTTAACTACAATGAAAAGGAATGAAATGATTTATGATTGATAAAATAGAAATGAATGGTGTAGCGTCGTACAAACAGGCAACTTGTTTAGAGACGGATAAAAAAGTCAATCTTGTATATGGCTTAAATGGTGTAGGGAAAAGTACCCTGTCTAATTTTTTATACGATCCCAAAAATGAGATGTATAAAAATTGTAAACTTCATTTCCCAGAAGGTGATTCTTTAGATAATTATGAGATTTTGGTTTACAATCAAACATTCCTAAAGGAAAATTTTTACGAGTCTTCCGAGATAAAGGGGATATTCTCTTTATCTAAAGAAAATAAGGATGCACAAAAGGCTGTGGATGATGCAAATATAGAGTTAAAAAGAATTGATGAGGAAAAGAAAACAAAAAAACAGCGAAAAAGAAAAGCTTAAAAATGAAAAAAAGGATATTGAAAAAAAGTATGAAAATAAGGTATGGCAGATAAAGGTAAATTATGCAGACGATGATAAAACATTGAAATATTGCCTTACTGGATATTTATCTGAAAAAAACAAATTATTTGAATATTTAAAATCAATAGAAAAACCTTCTGCTATTCCCAGTAGAAGTATAGATGACTTAAAAAGAGAAACTGAAATTCTATCATCAAGTAGTTCGATAACAATCCCATCTATATCCCAATTGATATATGATTTGGATGTTTATGAATCGAATAATTTATTGAAAAAAGAAATTGTAGGTAATAAAAATAGTTCTATTTCGTCTTTTATTGAAGAATTGAAAAATTCAGATTGGGTGAAAGCTGGAAGAAAATATTTGAAACCAAATTTAACAAAACAGAAATGTCCGTTTTGTCAATCAGAAACGATAGATGAAAATTTTATTAAAGAAGTAGAATCATATTTTGATGAATCCTATGACAATGATATGGAGCAGCTAAGATCAAATTACAAAGCATACAAAACTAAAAGAGATTCATTCAAAGAAATTGATGTATTTAAAATTTATAATTCTATTCTTGGCTCATTTTACGATAGTTACCATGCTGCGTTTGTCTCATTACTTGCGTGTTTAGATGAAAATTTGAGATTGGTCGAAAATAAAATTGAAAAACCGAGCTTAAGTATTTCATTGAAAAATACAAAACCATTTTTTGATAAAATCAATATTATTCTTAGTCAAGCTGAAATAGTGCGTAAAGAATACAATGAAAAAATAAACAACAAGAATCAATCCTTGAATAACATAAAAAAAGAATTTTGGCAAATAATTCGTATAGAATATGATGATGTTTTGGATGATTGTGATAAAGAATTGAAATCAAAGGAAAAAGAAATTAATCTTGTAGAAAATGAGATACAGAAGTTAGTTGAAAAAGAAGGAATTCAAAAGAACATTATTGAGGATAACCAAAAAAATATTATTAATATTGACGAATCAATAGAACATATCAATAATGGTTTAATAGATATTGGGATAGACAATTTTAAAATCAAAAAATATTCTGACAATCTTTATAAAATAGAAAGAGAAGGTGTAGATGAAGATGTCTTCAAAACATTGAGTGAAGGCGAAAAAATGATCATTAGTCTTTTGTATTTTATTGAAAGATGCAAAGGGGCTATTAGCAAAGAATCTTCTCCGAAAAAGAAAATCATTGTTATAGATGACCCCATTTCGAGTTTATCTCACATATATGTTTACAATGTAGGGCGCCTAATTATTCAAGAATTTACAGACGCAGATGAAAAAAATAAAAATACAACAAAATATGATCAAATATTCTTATTGACGCATAGTCTATACTTTTTTTATGAAATGGCTATTGTAAAAAGAAAGGGAAAAGAAGATGATTATAATCAAAAACTTTTCCGTATAAAAAAAACAGAGAAAGGTAGCTCAATAGCGGAAATGAAATATGGAGAAATTCAAAACGACTATCAATCATATTGGGCTGTAATAAAAGACAAAGACAATGCTTCCCCTGCTTTAATTGCAAATTGTATGAGAAATATTATTGAATATTTTTTCTCGTTTATTGAAAAATTGGAACTAAATAATGTTTTTAATCGACCGGAATTGCAAAATAGTCGATTTAAGGCATTCAATCGTTATATCAATAGAGAATCTCATTCTTTTGGACAAAATATTTTTGATATTAAGGAATTCGATTATGATTCCTTTAAAGAGGGGCTTAGGCTTGTCTTCAAAGAAACTGGTTATGAAGATCATTATAAGAAGATGATGAAAGTGTAGTTAAAAAGATTTTTGTCATTAAAGAAAAAGTTAGGTGAATTTATGTCTGATTTAAAGATAAAAAAAGACCAAGATGCGATAAAATTGTTTTATAGGCCTAGTAACGATTGGCTGGATGAAAAAATTGCAAAAAATGAAGAATTTTGCATATATCATACATTTAATTTTGTAAAAGGCGATATTGTCAATCGTGATTTGACGGATTTCGGGTGGGAAGAATATGAATTTGTAATAGCAAATTCGTTTGATGATGAGTATTATAAAATAAGAAAGGAAGTCTTTGACATTGATAATGATATTTATGTTTCAAAGACTATTTCTCCCAAAATTGAAATCTTTTCATTTAGGCAACATTCTGTATTATTAGAAATTTCAATGATTACTAAAGATCCGATATGGATTGGCGGTTCCCATGAAAATGCGATATCAAATGATTTGTTAAACGCTGTTCTTCAATGCTTTCCGACAAAAATAGAGACAGATAGATATGTTCTCTCTAAGATTCAATCTGTGTTGAGTGAGGTTTTTGAAAATGTAGTAGATTATGAAGCCAAATATGATAAGTATGTTGCTAAGAAACAAGCAAAATTACATTCGTATTTGGAACTATCAGAAAAGCAGGAATTAGTCGATCTTTTTAAAGAATATGAAGTTGATAAATATACTAAGGTCTTAGAAAAATTAAAAGCAATGCTTAATGAGTCAGAAGCAAAATACAATGAGAAACAATGGCAAAATGCTATTGTTGATATTCTTTTGCTCTTGTATCCTAAATATGTTAAGGTTTTGTCAAATGTGAAAATATATGACCCCTATCAAAAGAAAGACAGATTTTTAGATTATTTGTTTGTTGATGTGAATGGTTACTGTGATGTGGTTGAAATTAAGAAGCCTTTTTCTAGTTGCATAATATCTGATATTCCATATCGTGATAACTATATTCCAAAACGAGAATTGACTGGGGCTATAATGCAGGTGGAAAAATACCTGTTTAATATGAACAAGATGGGAATTTCGTTAGAACAAAAAATAACTAAAGATCGACAATCAGAGTTACCTCCAAATCTAGAAATAAAAATTGCAAATCCTAAAGGGTTTGTTATCTTGGGAAGAACTGATTCAAACATGGATGTTGAAAAAAAATTGGATTTGGAAGTTATAAAGAAAAAGTATGCTAATATAATTGACATTCTTTCTTATGACGACCTATGCGATAGGCTAGAAAGAATCATTGAAAAGTTTAAGTAAGTTATATTTATCTTTTCATTCCCAAAGTTTAATTCAAAATCCCATTTTAACTTAACTGACAAATTATGTTTAACGCAAAACCAGAATCCTCCAATTACAATGAACTAATAAACAACATTGAATCAGGTCGTGTTAAAATTCCTCAGTTTCAAAGAAAATTCGTATGGTCTTTGGATATGACCGTCAAACTTCTTGATAGTATTATCAAGGGTTATCCCATAGGGTCTTTTATTCTTTGGAAAACTAGGGAACGCCTACGTTCTATTCGTAATGTCGGTGGAATTTCCTTGCCGGAGCCCCCTGATGGCGACATGATTCAGTATGTGTTGGATGGTCAACAGCGTATGACCAGCTTGTATGTTGCCATGAGAGGCTTGAAAATAAACGATGATGATCGCAATGACGATTTTTCTGAAATCTATGTGGATCTTGAGGCTAAAGAGGATGAGCCTATTGTCATTGGAAATATTGAGGGTAAGCCGACTGATACGTTGGTTCGTTTTACAGACTTGTTAGGAAGCACGGTCAAAGTTGCAATGGCACATCCAAACTATAGTGAAAAAATTGAAGCATATAGTCAGGCTGTAAAAGGGTATCAGTTCTCTATAATCTCTGTAAGTGATGCTCCTATTGAAATTGCAACAGAAATTTTTACCCGATTGAACGAAGGCGGTAAACGGCTTTCCGTATTTGAAATTATGGTTGCCAAAACCTATGATCTTCCGTCTAACTTTGATCTTTCTGAGAAATACGAAAAACTTGTAGATGAACTTAAAAAATCTGATTTCGAAACCATTTCGAGTGCTGTAGTACTACAAGCTGTGTCCGCTTGTCTTGTTGGAGAGTGTGCAAAGAAACATATTTTAAAATTGGATAAGTTCTCGATTATTAAGGAATGGGATAATATCATTAATGCATTCAAGGAATCGGTCGATTATATGCATTCGTTCTTCCGTATTCCGGTGTCCCAGTTAATGCCCTATGATTCGTTACTTGTTCCCTTTACATATTACTTCTACAAACACAAAGAAAAACCTATTGCAGAACAGCAGATGTATATGCAAGATTTCTTCTGGCGTTGCGTCTTGACTTCAAGGTATTCTGCTGCAACAGAAACAAAGCTCGCGCAAGATATCAAGCGTATTGATGCTGTTATTTCAGGAAATAAGCCGGATTACGACGAGCCGATTGATATTTCGGAAGATTTTTTGAAATCTCATGGTGGATTTTCAACGGGAGCGGCTTTTATCAAGGGTATGCTCTGTCTGTTAGCGTACCATCATCCGCAATCCTTTTTGGATAACAGTCTCGTGACTATAGACAATTCCTGGTTAAAACAAGCCAATAGCAAAAACTACCATCACTTCTTCCCTAAAGCCTATATGAAAAAACGTGGCTTTGAGGATTCTATAGTCAATCACATAGCCAATATCACAATTGTTGATGATTTCCTTAACAAACGTAAAATTCAGGATAAAGCACCGTCAAAATACATTAAGGAATTCAAAAAGAATAAGAAACTGGAAAGTGCCTTACAGACTCATCTCATTTGCATTCCGAACCAAGAAAATGCTGACGATTCGAAAATGACTTTTCAAGAGTTGCTTGCTGATTGGGGAGTTACAAAAGATGATTATGAAGTATTCTTCAAAAAACGTCTTGAACAGTTTAACAAGGAACTCAAGGAACGCGTTATTTTAACAAACCTTGATCGTTCGTAGAAATAGTGAATACGTGTGTGCAAAATCGTAAGAAAGGATAATCGACCTGAAAAGCTTAAATTCTCGTCTAAATGGCAATTTTAAAGACGAAACTTAGACGAGCTTTAGACGAAAATTGGAGAAATTGAGCGAGAAACGGCAAAATTTTAGACGAGAAAAATGTTTTTTTCGGAAAAACGGCGGTTTGACATTTTGTGACATCTGATTGTGAGTATATTTAGCTAGAATGGATTCCTCTAGATAAAAAGGACGTATGAAAAAGAATATCTTAGATTTTATTGATTCTGGACGCGAAAACGGTTTGCTTCTCGTTGATCCGAATACCGGAAGTGGCAAAACGTTCTGGTCTTGCCAGGCAATTCACGATTATGCTCGGAATCCCAATAACAAAAAGAAAATCTTTTTCACGACGACTCTCTTAAAAAATCTTCCAGAAGATGAACTTAAAAAAGCGTACAATAATGAAGTTCTTTACAAAAAGGAAGTTTTGGTTATAAAGTCCAATGTTGATTTCGTCAAGGAAAATATCACCAGGGTGAAAGTTCCCGAAGAATTCCAAGGAGACGAATATCAGTCTCTATACCATTTAGTTGAAGCGTGTACCGAGCCGAATTATGGTAAAACGCCTGGGATTTACAGAGAGGAAATGGATAAGCGACTCTCTGAAGCGGAAGTTGTTTTTAGAAAATATTTGAGGAAAATCATTACCACACAAATGAAGGGCTCGGAGCAAGAAAAAAAGGATAACATTCGACATAATTCAAAATATCGGTGGATTGGTGAAATCTATCCAACAGTTTTCACTGATGATTTCAAGATTTATCTTTTGTCAATTAGTAAGTTTTTGCGTCGAAACGATACGCTGGTCAAACCCTCATATCCGTTTATTTCAGCGGATGTTTTAAAGAACTCAATTGTTTTTATTGATGAGTTTGACGCATCTAAAGATACCATTCAAGAATTTATCATAGAAAAGGCTGTTGAGTCTCAAAATGACTACCTGGACATGGTTAAGGAACTGCACGGGAGAATGCGAGATTACCGCCCTGCCAGCTCCTTTTACGGCTCCTATGAGAAATACGTCGAAAATAAGCCTTATCTTCGCACTCTCAAGACTTTGCAAAAAGAAGTAGAGGGCTTGTATGAAAAGTACGCTCTGTATTTCAATTACAAGACGAATGATGGATTTGATCGTAGTCGTAGTTTCTTGTTTTTTGATGGCGCATTCCGTAGTTATTTAAGTAACAATAATCATTACATCCGATGCGTCAAGGATGGCGATAATCAGCAGGTTAAGATTTATTACGAAAATAAAGATGTTTACGAAAAAAATCGCGACCTTGACAACGATATCAACATCTATTCTTTGTTGCGTGACGTGACTCATTTCCTGAATGAGTTTGCAAGATTTATTGCCAACTGGGCGGAACGCTACGCGGTTGCAGAAAATATTAAAAGAAAAAAACAGAATGCTGTCTTAGAGTCTTACACGGTAGAGGATGCAGTAGATACTATTTGCGATGCTTACTTCCGCAGCAAACATTTGAACAATATTTTTCATGATTTGATCACATCGTCGTCCATTCGAAATATCCGCGAAGAAGAAACCGTTATTGACGATTTTTCTTTCTTTAATCGAGGGTTCAAGTTCTTTGAATTTGTAGATGGTGACAAACATAATGAAGAAACGAAAATCAATTTTATTCAGATTGATGAAACTCCTGAAAAAATCCTTCTTTTCTTGGCGAAAAACACGAAAGTAATCGGCCTTTCAGCAACTGGACGTATCAATTCGGTTCTTTCTAATTATTCCCAGAAATATTTAAGGAATGAACTTAAGGACTCTTTGCTGATGCTGACGGAAGATACTTACGAATCCTTAAAAAAATCACAAGAGGAAAAATGGTCTCCCTATCAAGATGGCTCAATCAAAGTCAATATTGAATCTGTTGATCGAGGCGAAGAAAATAAATCCATTCAAGAGCGTTTAAAGCAAATAACACAAAACAAAGATCTTGAGCGAAACTTCTCCAGAATGTTGGAAAATCTGGATATACAGCAAAGCAATAAAGAATATTATCAAAAACGTTACTGCAACATCTTCGCTGTATTGAAGAATTTCATAGACAATGAGAATGTAGAGTCACTTCTTTGCTTGAATATGGCGCTTCCCAAACGAAACCTTGCAACTTTTGATTTAGGGGTGTTTGAAAGATTTGTAGAGCAGTATTGCAAAGTTTATGGGAAAAGTAGCCCTAAAATCAAGGTCTTAAAAAGTGGTAGCGATTTTGAAGACGAAAAGGACTCGCTTTTAAAGGAACTTGCCAATGGTGAAAAGATCTTTGTTTTTTCAGCTTATAAAACTATTGGCGCCGGTCAGAATCTACAGTATAAAATTCCACAAAGAGATATAGATAGCGAATCTATTGTTCAAATTGGTCGCAAACAAGATGTAAAAGATTTTGACGCGATTTACTTAGGTGATGTCACGAATGTCGTTACAAATATTAACGATGTAAAAAAAATCAGGATGAAGGAACTTCTTGAATTCCTATTTGAAATCAAGTATCTTTACGAAAATAACGAAATTAGTCCCCGTGATTTGAATCAGCTTGTTCAGGCGGGCTTTAAAGCATATACGAATAAGAATGATTACAATGCACCAATGGAAGTCGTGAGACATTCTACAAGTGTAAGACGCAAAATAACTCGCGATGTCATCCAGGCTGTTGGAAGACTTTGTCGCACCAACAATAAAAAAAAGGATATCTTCATTTACACAAATAACGCTCTGCTTGCAACATTGGATGTTGCGAGTGTACGAGTAGATTTGATGAATCCGGAATTAAAAAAACTTTTTGAAATTGCGGCAAATTTTGCACAATCGCTTCCGGAAGAAAAATCTTTAGTAGAAAATGAAGCGAACCGTAAGTCTGAAAGTGCTAATTCCTACATTCAGGGCATGCTGCGCCACGATTGGACTCTTAAAAGCATGCGTCTTTGGACAGAATTACGAGAATGCACACTTAGACATCCTACGGCACCAAGTAACTTGGCTGAAAAAGATCATATCTTGGGCGACTACTATATTCAAAATTTTGAAAATAGATCCAATTACTATTATGCGCAGAAAGGCGATTTTTCAGGAATAATTGTCAATTTGTTTAAGGATCGTTCCGATTTTGAGAAGGGACTTGATGAAGAATACGCTCGAAATATTGGCCATGTGAGCGAAAAATCTGCAAGATTGCAGCAATTCTTCTTATATAGTGGAATGAAGAAACATTTTGAAAAAATGCACTATGCCACGGAATTCGGAAAAGATGATTTAATTCTTTCTCCTGTTCTATTCAATAACATTTATAAGGGTGCTCTTGGAGAAATCGCAGGAAGATTCATTCTTGAACAAGAATTGAATTTGACATTGAAGGAAATTGAAGATCCTGCAAATTTTGAATTTTTTGATTTTATGCTCATCGATGGGGTGTATGTAGATTTCAAACATTGGAAAAGAACGGTTGCAAAGAGTACAGAACGATTCCATTCTGAAATCGAAAAGAAGTTGAATACGATTGGAGCTAAAAAAGCTTATGTGATTAACATTATAAAAGAAGGCGAATCGGTAATATCGTCTGATAAAGATGGCAAAATCATAGAGATTCCCTGGCTTATTGATGAGAAGGGGATGCCGAATGAATCTGCAATCAAGATGCTTATAGAAGAGGTCCACAATGGCAAATAATCTTGACGGAAATAAATTTCCGATTTACACGAATAATATTAAGGTTGAAATTGACCGCAAGAAGGTAGATGAAAAATTTGTCGTGTACCAGATTGCAACAAAGGATCTCTTTTTGAAAGAGAATGTTTTAGACTTGCCTGCTGAACAATTTAAGGCACAATCCGTCGCATATTATCAAAAAACACGATGGTTTGCCATGTTTAATAAGGGTAATGTCAACTTTGACAAGTTTAAACAAGAAATTCAGGCAAAGGACGATTCTGCGGTCGCAAATGAGGTGGACCTTTTTTGTCAAGATGAAACCTCCAAAGAAGGAATTAAGGATGTTGAACTTGCACAGTTGCTGGTGAATTCGCTTAAGAATCGTTCAAGCGATATATTTGCATATAACAACATTACTGGTAAATTGTATTATTCACCTGTCATTAAACCAAATGCAAAAACAATTGAGTTTCTGAGAATCCGTTTTTTTACTGCTTTAAATTCAATTTTTTTGGAAGCCAATACAGAAACTTTTTCCGAAGTCAATGCTTTAAAAAAATACGGCAAACGAAATGTTGAACCGAAGTTCCTTTTTGATGAAGAAACTGGAGAATTTCGTCGAAAACTTCATGCTGATTTAAAGAAAGGTCAATATTTCTTCGACCAGGGCGCTCTAAGTAAAAAGGGACCAAGAAAAAAGTTTTTGGATTTTTTGTCCAGAGATAACTATAGAAAGTCAAAGGCCGGAATTATTGCAACGTTCCTTGAAGATGTGAAAGAGAATCTTTCCGATTTCATCACTATTGAACAGATTCCATTTATGAATTATGAAAATTGTGAACAGAAACGAATTAATTACGAAAACTATGATTATGGAACCTTTGTAAATAAGAATGGAATTTGTGTCGTAAATACAATTCCAAATAGAACCGATGCTAAGGAAATGCAATCGCGGATTGTGAATTTTTTGAAGTCTGAATATGGCGTGGAATCTGTTCCGGATAATCGTGAAAAAGGAAAATACATCATTGAAATTATTCACGATAAAGAATCTGATGAGTATGCGACTGCAGAAGAGGCCGCTTCACTAAATCTTTTTAACGAGTTCAACAAGCCTCAAGATCAGCACAATCTTTTTTCTGAAAACGAAATTATTCAACATATCACGGTAGAAAACTCTGCTGAAAAGGTCAATTCCGATACACTAAAAGATGTAATGCGCAATATAGTGCAAGAACTCATTATTAAAGGCGATGTTGTTAATCGTCAGATTACACTTGTGAATTGGAATGAACCAAAGGAATGGACGTTTGTAAAATGTGGAAAAGGGAAATGGAATGAGGCAAAGCGGTGCAATAGTTTTCGCTATTATAAAATGAAAATTTGTACTGATGGAAAATTAAATTTTGATGTTTTTGACAACCGGGAATATCCGGAAAATGATGAGTGGAATGTATTGGATCGAATCTTTGGATATTACAACAAAGGCTTTAAGAACAAATCTTCGGGCATTGAATGTATCGTATACAACGACATAAATAACATAAATGTCATCTATAAAACTAAGCAATTCACTTTGCTTGATGTTGAAGAAATTTTAAGGACGCTTTCGCTGTCTGATAGTGAAAATAAAATTGATAAGAATCGTCTTGAAAATTATCTAGATGATTTTATTGAAATACATGAGAATTTGACTGATAAACAGCAGAATGAACTGAATGACCTAAGGAAAAATATTCATAACTCGTTTGATAAGGAACTCTCATACAAAGATGTCTTGAACATGTATGATTCAGAGGGAAAAAAACATTCGCTAATTAAGAAGAAAATTATAAGCGATTTTGTTTACTGGCTTTATGATGTTTCTTCTGAAGATGGAAACCCTGTTCTTTTGCACGGTCAAATGAAAAGCGGGGATAATCTCTATAAAAATTTCAATTCATTCCTTGGAATAAAGTCAATAACACTTGATGGTCAATTCAAGTATTTCGTTGGAAAGAAAAAGGAGGCGTTGCAGAGTAATCTTCCTACGTCCTGCGTTATTCGTGATGTGATTTCATGGAACAAGAACGGCGTAAATAAGGGAGGCCCAATATTCTTTAATGAACTTGAACATATGTTATCTGTGGAATTCGTGAGAAACGGACAATATACCGTCATACCATTCCCGATGAAGTACTTAAATGAATACGTTCGTTTTTGCGAAAAAGACGAAGACTTTGGGGAAGATTAATAAGGAGGTTTATCTTGTTAGCAACCCATTTATATAAGCATTCCCAGAATTGTCGAATGCGAATCCCCGTCAATGGTTGCTGCGTTCGTTGCCGGAGGCGCCCGAAACGGCCTCACCTTCTGGAAAAATAAGGACCGGAAGGAATTGAAAAGCCTCGGAAAATGAGTAACGCTTCAATCTATTGCCCCCGCCCGCTGAATAACCTATTTTAACGCCTAGAGGAAAAATGTATGACTGAATACAATTTCTATTGTGATGAAAGCTGCCATTTGGAACATGACAATAGCAATGTCATGGTTCTAGGGGGCGTGTGGTGTCCAAAGGAAAAACGGCACCAGATTAACGGACGAATAAAGGAAATAAAGATTCGCAACAATGTTCCTGAGCAAGCTGAACTGAAGTGGACAAAAGTCTCGCCTTCCAAAATTCAGGTCTATATAGACTTGATGGAGTATTTTTTTGATGAAACGGATTTACATTTTAGAGGGCTCTTGATTCCCGACAAAAAGAAATTGAACCACCAAATGTTCAACCAGACTCATGATGAGTGGTATTACAAGATGTATTTTAGCATGTTGAAGGCCATGCTTGTTCCGACAGATACATACAATATTTTTATTGATATAAAGGATACGCATTCAGCGGAAAGGGCTAAAAAACTTTGGAGTGTGATTTCCAATTCAATGTATGATTTTTCAAAGAGAATTATTAAGCAGGTGAAACCTATAAGGTCTGATGAAGTTCAAATAATGCAAATTACAGATGTTTTAACAGGAGCCTTTGGCTATAACAATAGAGTTTTTGGTGATTCTGAAAAACGGAGTGTGGCCAAAAGGAGGATTATAGAGCTTATTCAAAAAAGATCAGGATATACTTTGCAAAAATCCACCCTCCTTCGTGAGGATAAGTTGAATTTGTTTGTGTGGAAATCTCGTAATGACCAGGAATAATTGTTGGCTTCCTGAATTAAACGAGTTTCCGCAAACTTCGTTTACCGTTGCCTCGTATAAAGAATACGAAGCTTCCCTTTATTGTACCTACAAAAAAGATTTTTGGTCAAACGATTTGTTTTTTCAAGGTCTGAAAGTCCAAGTTCGGAAATCTCCTATAATAGATGGCTACGAAGAGTCTTTTGTTCATTTCACATGCAAGAACTACGAGAACGTTCAAAATCGTGAACCCGATTTCAGACGCTGCGAACGTTTACACTGGATTCGAAAATTTATAGAGAATTATCAATGTAAGGCCCGTTGTGTCGAAAAATGCGATGGCATCAAGTATTGGGAAGAACCATACAAGTCAACAAAGCGTTTTCATTTTCTGTTTGAAGAAGAGCGATTTCTGGTTGTTCTTGAAAAGCGAGAATACTATTGCTTATTGATTACAGCGTTTTATCTGGAATATGATCACTCTCTTCAAAAACAATTGAAGCATTACCGTATGTACAAAAAAGCAGAAGACGTTCCGTTTGGCGGAACGTCTCCAGAAACTCCTTCTACAACTAGTAGATGAGATAATGTAAATATAGGTTTGTGATGATTGTTTGTCAATAGGATTTTTAAATAAAAACATCAAGCAAGTAGACGATGTTTAAACAAGATTTAGGCAAAAATGGCGAAATTATGCAAAAATCGACATTTTATAGACGAAAATTTTGATTGGAGTCACCATGCTTCTTACTTCCTCCGGCACATTCTGTTCCAAAGATCAGTTCAAGACCGAAGAAGAGGTCGAGAAGGTTGTCGTTGACAACTTCAAACTTCTCTTTGGCGACTATTCTATCTTGCTACCGAAAAGTTTGATTCGGTCTTCTGGTGTGGTTCGGAAAAATACGGTGATGAATCGCGAGACGAAGAACAAGATTGCGGAACTTTGCATTGCAGAAATCGGAAAGCAGAAGGAGTTCTCAAAGCTTCTTGAATCAGACTTGAAAATCCAGCTAATCCATGTGCACGGTTTTGTCCAGAAGATTTTGGAAAAGGACCCAATTGTCTCTTTGCCGATAGACTATTCCCCGAGCGATCTCGAAGAATGGGCGGAGTCATTGAAAGTCGATGTGCAGATTCAGCATATCGAGAAATACATGAACGGCAAGGGCGAGGTGCTTTACAACTTCCCTGATTTGGAGCTGACGCAAGAAAAGGAATCCTTGAAGACGACGGACAAGAGCAACGCTTTGTACGAGATTGTGAAGGCGGAACTTTTGAACGTGGGCGATGTCGTGCATTTCGATTACGGCCCGAAGGGTAAATCCAAGACGCATTTCGAAGGAAAAATCTGTTCCGACGGAATTGAGGTGGACGGAATCGTTTCTTCGGCCAGCGTTTCTGCCTTGCGTTGCATCCAGCAAATCAGCCCGTCGCGCACAACGACGAACGGCTGGGTCACCTGGAAAACCGCCGACGGAAAATTCCTCGAAGAAAAGTGGAACGCCCTGCTTAAAAAGAGTGACGACGCGGAACAACCATCGAGACCCAAAAAGCATAAAAAGAAATCTCGCAAGACATCGGCGGTGTCGCTTCCTGAAAATAGCGATAACGATATGTTGTATCACTTCGCGAAAGGCGGGGCGATTGTCGCTAAAGTCCGGCGTGTTGGCTCGCAGTTTGTTCTTCTTGCCGGCAGCAAACTTTCGCTGAAATATGACTTCCGTGGCTCGGGTTGGATGAACGTTAGAAAGAACGCTTCTGTTGGTGCTGATGGAACGCTTCGCGAGGATATCGAATGCGATTCCCCGTCAATGGCCGCTGCGTTCGTTGCTGGAGGCGCTCGAAACGGCCTTACCTTCTGGAAGAATAAGGATAGAAAGGAATTGAAAAGTCTCGGAAAATAAGTATCGCTTCAATCTATTGCCCCCGCTCGTCTAAATGGCAATTTTAAAGACGAACCTTAGACGAGCTTTAGACGAAAATTGGCGAAATTGAACGAAAAACGGCAAAATTTTAGACGAGAAAATGTTTTTTTTCGGAAAAACGCCGGTTTGACATTTTGTGACATCTGATTGTGAGTATATTTAGGGCGAGAGGTCTTGCATGAGTAGAAAAAGTGAAAACGGGCAAAAACAATCTTTAACCATTCTCGATAAGGATTATCTTGAATGGGTCAAACAGTTGTCATCAAGATATAAAAGCTATTTGATCAAGGCTTCTGTTCACATCAATTCGGAGCAGTTGAAATTTTATTATAGCGTTGGAAAGGACATCTTCGAAAAGCAGATAGATAATAAGTATGGCACCAAATTTTATGCCGCTCTTAGCCGCGATTTAAGAAAGTTATTACCAGATGCGGAGGGGCTGACAGAAGGGAATTTGAGATATGCAAAGCGATTTTATCAGCTTTATTCGGATCCCAAGAAATTGTTTCCGCAAGTTGCGGAAGAATTGTATCCGCAAATATTTCCGCAAGTTGCGGAAGAATTGCCTAAAGTACCATGGGGCCACCATCGTTTGCTCATTGATAAATTCTCTGACAATCCGCCCAAAGCGCTTTTCTTTGTAGGGCAGATTGTTGAAAATGGGTGGAGCCGTTCTTCGCTTATGAATTGGATCGATTCAAATTTATATGAGCGACAGGGCAAGGCGATTACCAATTTTTCGAAGACATTACCATCTCCAACTAGCGATCTTGCGAAAGAAATTACAAAGGACCCTTATAGTTTCGCTTTTGCCGGCGTAACAAAGGAGTATAACGAAAAACAGTTAAAGTCGGCTTTACTTTCCAATATCACAAATTTCTTGATAGAGCTGGGGTCTGGTTTTGCCTATGTGGGCAAGGAGTATAGGTTACAGGTCGGAAAAAAAGAAAAATTTATTGATTTGCTGTTCTATCACCTTTCTCTTAGATGTTATGTTGTTATCGAAGTCAAGATGGGTGAATTCGATTTTCAAGATGTGGGTCAATTAGGTGGATATGTTGTTTCCGCAAATCACATTTTAAAGCGTGAAGGGGATAACCCTACAATTGGTCTGCTTATTTGTAAGAGTAAAGATCGCTTGTTAGCCCAATATGCGTTGGAATCGAGCAACCAACCAATAGGTATTTCGGATTTTGAACTTGAAAAATTATATCCTGCAAAAGTTGAAGGCTTAATTCCGACAATCAACGAATTGGAATCGGGGTTAATTGACAGACCTAAGGAAGGCTAATGTCTCCTCGGCAACCACTCGCAACGCTGATTTGGCGGCCCTTAGTGAACTTGAAAATCGCGGAAAAAACATCTCTTACGATGAACTTCCGTATCGTTCGCTCAAGGCGACCGATGCTGATATAGATTTTCTATGCAAGGTTTTTTCAAAACGTTCCAAACGAAAAATCACAAAGGCTGATTTGGAAAACTTGCACCTGCTTGCAGGTCGTTCGCATAACAAGGCGACGAACGTGTGGAGATTTCTTCGCCAGGCACTCTTTACGGAACGCTGACTTTGGAAGAGGCCTTGAGTGGCCGCTCGTCCGTCCGTAACAAGACTCTTGCCCGCACTTTGGAAAAGGTTCATGTTCTCGAAGGATGGGGGTCTGGTTTCCAGCGAATTAATACGATGTGTCAGGAATACGGCGTAGCTCTCCCTGAATTCACCGAAATCGGAGACATGTTCCGAGTGAACTTTTATCGCCGACAGAATTCAGAAATCGGCGATAAATCGGCGATAAATTTCAAGAAAATGATTGTCGAATACCTTGCTGAACACGAAGAAGCCCGGTCTCAAGAAATTGCAGATGTTATTGGTTTGAAGATTTCTCGTACCAAGGACTATATCACAGAACTTGTAGAAGAAGGCAAAATTGTCTCCAACGGAGCGAACAAGAATAGGACATATTCTTTGAAAAAGTGACTCCGATAATAACTATGCAACCACTAAAACTTGAAGATCTCAACGCCCAGTTCGACAGCACCGTCCGCAGGTATCGCGATGGTGGGCTTATCGCTTACCGCAACGCGCTCTATTTCATGAACGACATGCTGAATTGCATGTTGCAAATCTAGCATTTGTTGCTGGTTTGGAGTGCTGGGCTACCCACGCACTTTCTTGAAGCCCCGGTTTAAATAGCCGTGGCAGGATGTGTTCTGTGTTTTGTGTCACTAAATTTCTAAAAAGATGTCTTTGGTGACAAAAAATCTCCAAAAAGTTTGCTGCGCATTCTAAATAGTTACATTTGAGAATCATGTTCCGCGATTTGCAATCAAGAATCCTTCATCTGCCAGCATCGAACCCTAGCGAAACAAACCCGCTGAGTGCAGATGTATACGCCATCCGCGGGGATACCGCCTGGTGGATTTTTGATGTTGGCGCCTGCGACGAGGCGGCGGATTTTGTGAACAACTTGCCTTGCGTTGGCGTAGCGCCGGGTGCCGCACCTCTCAAGAAAAATATCATCATTTCCCATTTCCATCGGGACCATTTCTTCAACCTTTCGCGGGTCTCCTTCGACAATCTTTATGTGGGACGCGAGACCTTCCGCCATTGCGACGAGAACATTCGCGCCCGCAGCGGCACTCAGGTTGTGGAATCGCCCTTGCAATTTGAAGACGGCCTGCGGTTTCGTATCGAGCCAATCCCCAGCAGTCACGCCAAAGGGTCGCTGATGCTCTCTGTAGGCGACGATATACCCGATCGCGATTGTTGCGGCGAGCAGTCCCGTGGCGCTATCGCTTTCCTGGGAGATTCCACTTACCCGACGGTAAATCATAACGGTCCCGATTTTTACAACTTGCAGCTACTCTACCAGCAGATTCAATTTCTGCGGAGCTGCCCGGCGCAACTCTACTATATGAGCCATCGGCGCCCTGTCCCGCGGGAAAAGGAATCTGTCCTGCAGGTTCTAGTGGGCTATTACGCCCAGCGACAGCCCAACAAAAACCTGATTGAAGTGTCCCGCTAAAAAAATCAAAATTTCGTTTACAATTTACTGATTTCATACGATAAGTAAATTGTAAAACAAAAAGAGGTTTTTTATGGAAATCAAGAAGAACATGACTCTGGCAGCCGCATTTCGTTATAGGGGCAAGTTGAAAAAACTGATGAGTAGCATGGCGGGTATTGTTGCCAACAATCCCATCGCTGTTGAAGTCGATGAAGTGGATTTGCGCAATGAAGCGTTTGAAACTAAATCTCTGGATGGGGACGTTGAATTGTTGATCCGTTTGCACGGATTGATGGAGACGGTAACCACAGCCGTAGACGTGGCTAACGATGGGGCCCATGCGCTGATCAACTCAATCAATCGTTGCAAGGATACGATTAAGTTGCTAGCAGATATTAGAAGTCGAATTGTTACCACACCGTTGGTTAAGAATGAATATGATTATGAAGCTAGCAAGCATCAGAAAATCGAACTGGTGCCGTTGTACACTAAAAAGTGGGCCGATGAACTGAAGGCTGTAAAGCGTGAAATGAATACCATCGAGGAAACTCTCAATGAATACAACGCTAAGGCCATGGTCTCGTTTAGTGTGGATGAAGAATTAGACTTGCTGGTGGAATCAGCGTAGTACAGTTTTGGCGAAAGCCGAAAAAAGCAAGGTGAGCCATACTTGCCAAGGCACTCAAATTTTAATAGATCTTCCGACTGGGAATCGAAAAAAAACTTACACTGCACCGCCACAAAAATGAGCAGATCGGAAATGCGGATACGAAAAACTCGAGTCCCACTGAAAATTGAAAAATTGGATCATTGAAAAATTGATTGTACGAGTTTGTAAAGGTTTGGCTCACCGAGATAGATAAAAGATTACAGCAGTCCAAGGATTTTATCTATTATGCGGCGGTTCCCGATTTTCGGGGGCCGTTTTTGTTTTGTGAGGGCGTTTTCCTGTCGCTTTTTGGGCGACCTCTGGGTTGATCGCATCGATTATATTATGTGACCGGAAACAATCTGGGCTCAATCCGAGCTTGCCCTGATTTTTACAAATTGGCAGGTCGAGACGATATATATAAAAAAAGGAGTCATCATGACAGAACAGGAAAAAGCAAAGAAGATGAAGGAAATTTTTCGCAAGGCCGCAAGCAATATGTGCTGGGGTGAAATGGAAAATGAAAAAACGGCCCAGGTAAAGGAATGCGCAGGGGAAGAATCTCATGGAAATAATCAGGCTTCCCCGAAACCCACTCTGAAGAAGGAAACTTGCCTTCTGGGAGCTATTGCCGGCGATACCATCGGGGCACCTTATGAATTTGACTGTAACAACATCAAAACTACGGAATTCCCGCTGTTCAATCGTGCGTCATGCTGGACCGATGACAGCGTCATGACGGTGGCTGTGGCGGAAGCAGTAATGGCTGGATTCGCGGGCGGTCAACTTGCGGGCGACCACCCCGATGCTCGCAAACCTGACCCCGCCCTTACCGAAAAGGCTATGGTCGCTTCCATGCAAAAGTGGGGTCAGGATTATCCCTATGCAGGCTACGGCAGCAATTTCCGTCACTGGCTGGTCGATAAAAATCCAAAACCCTACAACAGCTGGGGAAACGGTTCCGCCATGCGCGTGTCTGCGGTGGGCTGGGCCTACGACACTTTGGAAGAAGTTGAAAAATTTGCTGAAATTTCTGCCCGCGTCACCCATAACCATCCCGAAGGAATCAAGGGCGCAAAGGCCGTCGCCGCCGCCATCTTCTTGGGGCGTGCAGGTAAGTCCAAGGAAGAAATCCTCGACTATGTGGAACGTACCTACGGATACCCCATCAGCAAGATGACCTGCGATAAAATTCGACCCACCTACCACATGGATGAATCCTGCCAGAATACGGTGCCTCAGGCCTTCTGCGCCTTCCGCGAGGGAAATTCATTTGAGGAGGTTGCCCGCCTGGCTGTTTCGTTGGGCGGCGACAGCGATACCCTTTGCTGTATCGCTTGCTCTATGGCAGAAGCCGTCTACGGCATCCCTGCAGAAATCCAGCAGGAGACCATCAACCGCCTGGATGAACAGATGCTGAAAATGCTAATCCGGTTTCAGAAATTTGTGGCTAGCAAGTAAGACGGAACCTTTCTATATTTGGGCCATGCTTAAAGTAATCAGGGCGGTGACCCGTTTTCTTTCCACCTATACGTCTCTTTTTGTAATCGCCTGCGCGGTGGTTGCCTTCTTTGCTCCTGTCACTTTCGCCTGGGTTCGCGGCAATGTCTCTTCCGTGATTCTCGGCGTCATCATGCTGTCTATGGGATTGACCCTTCGCGTTGAAGATTTCAGGAACCTGGCGAAGCGCCCGCTGGATATTTGTGCTGGCGCCTTGGCTCAGTACACTATCATGCCGCTGGTTGCCCTGTGCCTTACGAAAGTTTTCGGACTGGATCCGTATCTCGCTGTAGGTATCATTCTGGTGGGCTGCTGCCCCGGTGGCGTCTCCAGTAATGTGATGAGCTACCTGGCAAAAGGCGATGTGGCTTTCTCCGTGGGAATGACGACCGTCAGCACCTTGCTCGCTCCCATCATGACTCCGCTGCTAGTCTTGTGGCTTGCGGACACCAGCATCAATGTGAATGCGGTGGGCATGTTCCTGAACATTCTCTATGTGACCATCGGCCCCGTGATGATCGGTTTTCTCTGCAATTACTTTTTGGGGCATCGCGACGGATTCAAGGAACTGCAGGCCAACATGCCAAGCGTTAGTGTCATTGGACTTGCGCTTATTGTGGGTGGCGTTATCGTGACGGTTCGCCCTCATTTGCTGGCAAACGGTATAAGCCTGTTATTTTGGGTACTGGCGGTGGTGTTCTGCCACAATGCATTGGGCTATGTGCTGGGCTACAGCGTGGGACGCGTCCTCAAGTTCACCACCGCAAAAAAGCGCACCATCGCCATCGAAGTTGGCGTGCAGAATGCGGGCATGGCTACTGTGCTTGCGGCTGCCTTCTTTGCCAATCCCGAGAACATTGCTGCCAATTCCAACGCTGCCCTGTGTGTGGTTCCCTGCGCCATCAGCTGCGCCTATCATTCCATTAGCGGAACGGTTCTTGCCGGCATCTTTGCAAAACTGGACAAGAAAAAATCCAAATGATTTTTATAAAAATTGCAGTGTGAAAATGCAATACTTATAGAATTATTAAAAAAGGCTCGCGAAAATGCGGGCCTTTCCTGTATAAAATTTAGGTTGTTTACTGAGCGTCTTTGTTGATGTTCACGCTGGCGTAGCAAACGGCGCATCCGCCTATAAGGTTGCCTACGGTAATCACCGCCAGTCGCAACAGGGTGCTGCCGATTTCTGCGGCGCCGCCAAAGGCCGCGACGTTCCCAGCGACGTTCCCGGCAACATTTCCGGCGACGCTCCCATTCGCGATTCCGCCAGTAATTTCCTTGATGATGGCGAAGGCGAAATAGAACATGTCGGCAATGCAGTGTTCAAAGCCACAAAGGATAAATCCCATGACGGGAAGCACTACAATCAGCGGGTTGCTGCAGCGCTTGTATCCTTCTACGGCGATGAACATGAGCATGCCGCAGAACACTCCCAGAATCAGAAGACTCAGCAGGTTGTCGTTATGCTTGATGGCCACCAGTGCGCTGGTACTAATGGTAAGGCGGGTGGCCGCCACGGTGGCCGCGCCAAGGCAGGTGCCGATCAGGTTTCCAAGCCAGACCTTGCCCAGATACTTCAGGTAATCCAGGTTTCGGTTGGTAGAGAGGTAGCCCACCTTGCCGGTAAATAAGTCGAATTTCAGCAGGATGATGGTGTAAAGACCCAGGGAGAACAGGAACGTTCCTGCAATCTTGTTTTCGACGGAAAGGAAGCTCACGCATCCCACACTAATCATGAGGCCAGCAAAAATTGACTTAATCATAATCTAAAGTTACAAAATAAAAGCGCTTGCGATTTTGCCGCAAGCGCTTTTTTGATGGATGTTTTAGAGAGAGAAAGTTTGTATGCTATTTCATCCGGATGTTTTTGCCCAAAATGTTGAAGTACCGTGTTCCGCGGGAACTTTCGTTACGCAGCTGGATGGAATTATTCTTTCTTTCCAACTTCCAGGAGTTTCCGCCTGTGATTCCCGAGTTAATCTGGTGGAGAACGTTCAATGTTCCAGACTCGGGTATGGAATCTCCGACTACGCTGTTAGTTGCAATTCGCAGCAGGTCCACGCCGCTCTTTTCGCAGGTGAATCCCAGGGACATTTCGTTCTTGGAAGCGCCGGAGTTTACTGCCTGGTAGTTGTAACTCTTCCCGCTTTCGCCTGCGATGCTTGCGTTGTACGTCACCACGTCGCCCTTGCGGGAAACGTTCATGGCGATGTTTGCGTTACGCATGATGGACTTGAAGTCGTCCCAGTTCCAGTCGTACTTGAACTCCATGGTTCCTGCGTTATCCATGGCGTAGGCGTCGGCGCGGAGCAATGTGGTGGCGTTCCCTGCGGAAGAACGCATAACGTAGTTGTCCCAGTTTTCGGAGGCAGCCCCGTTGCCGTAATTCCTGAAATTGAAAGTCACGTTGAAGTCCCCGTTTACCTTGTAGTCGGAACTCTTCAGGGCGTTAAAGCCTGCGTTATAGACGCCGCCTGCATCAAGGGTTCCCACGAAGATGCGGTCCGCCTGAGAGCCGTAGGCAATGCGGCTCACGTCCAGATAGGCAGCGTCTGCACCCAGGTAAATGTCGTAATTTCCCGAAGGTGCATTTGTGGCGGATACGCGATACACTAATTCATTGGCGCAGTTCTTGCCGGCGGCACCCGCAGTTCCCGAGGTGCAATTTGCGTCCTGCAGGAAGGCATAAACGTTAATGACGTTTCCGTCCTTCACAGCGCGGATCTTAACCTTGCCGTTCTTGAACATGGTCTTGAATTTTTCCCAGTCCGTGCCCCAGGAACCGTAGTATCCTACGTTACTTCCGCTGAAGGTTTCCACAGAATAGGCGTCAGCCCGCAGGTACCAAGTGTTGTCGCCGTTCTTGAAGACGAGCACCCAGTTGTTCCAATTTTCTTTAGCTTCCGTATAGTTGGTAAAGTCAAATTCCGTAACGAAATTTCCAGAGACACTAACCTTGGCGAAATCGTCGTAGGCGTCCCAGGCTGTTTTCTTGCTCTTGTCGCCAACGGTCTTTGCTCCGCCGTAATACTTAGTCTCGTTAACGGTTTCCGTCTTGGGAACGCGATAACCCCACAGAGCGCGGGAACCGTTCTTGTTCATGGCGGAGAACGTTACGGTGGCCTTGCCTATATCGTTCTGCTGCTGCTCCAGAACAACGCCTTCGTAGGTGTTTCCGTTCATTTCGAAGGTGATGTACTGACGGCCCTTGGCAAAATCGTATTTCCAGCTACCTGTATAAGCTCCCGTCACGGAACCGTCCGCATTGAGCTGCAGGTTCTTTTCTGTATTGATGGGGAATTTGCCATCGGCCTGTGCGTAGGGATCGTGCATGATAATCTTGAAATCCCCTGCAATCTGGGATTCGTCAAACGCCGTTTTTGTCATGCCGAAGCCCACCTTGTATTCAAAAGGTGCAGCCACGATCCAGCCCATCTTATTGAAGTAAAGCTGGTGGGTTTCCACGTTGTGCCATGCAGTTCCGTTATCCATCTTGCGATGGTAAACCAGATACATGGAACCGTCTTCATCTCGAAGTAGAGAATTGTGGCCGTCCGCAATTTCTGCGCTACCGTCGGGCCAGAAACTCCACTTGTAGTTCTGGATAATGGGGAAGCCGTGGTCGGTTGTAAGCCCGTAGTTGTAAATATACCTGCTGAAAAGTGCGGAGGTGCCATCCACATCCACGTAGGGCCCTTTCACGTCCTTACTACGGAACACTCGCATGGAATATCCCCCGTCAGGACTGTAGAAACCGTAGCTGATAAACAGATAGTAGTAGCCGTTGCCATCTGCATCCTTGAAATACTGGATGTAGGATCCTTCGCCACTCACATAATAGCCGCCACCTACATGAATACCCATGTACTGGTCGCTGGTCATGGCGCTCTTGAAGGCGGCACCTTCCCATTTGGTTTCGTACTTGTAGCTGTAATCGCGAAGGCCGTTGGAATCATCTAGTTTCAGCAGGAAAAGTCCCCCGCTCCAGGATCCATAAAGCATCCACAGGATGCCGTCTTCGTCGTAGAACACGTTAGGGTCGATAGCGCTGACTCCGTAGCCGCCGTCCCACTTGCCCAAATTGGTAGTGCCGTTGTTTGCCATGTAGTAACGGCTGTCAATAGTGGCGCTACCCGTCACCTTCTGGTAATCCAGATTGCCGGCCTTGCCTGCGGATTGTGTATCCATGCCGCCGTATACCACGGTGCCGGCGTATTCGTAGGGGCCTTCAATCTTATTGGAAGTGTGGAGGACAATGGAACTCATCCAGTCGTCGCCATTGATGGAGGTGTAAAGACACCACTTGCCCATCTTCTTGTTCCAGATGATGTCCGGGGCCCACATGTTACCCTTCACTGCATCGCTGGTTTTGTGGCCGGACCAGTCGGCGGCCGCCTTGAATGCATCCAAAAAGCTGGAGGTAGCCTTGCCGCCGGCGCTGAACTTGGGGGTAAATTCGGTCCAGTCCAGCATATTCTTGGAATAGGCCGCCCCATTCATGGTCCCGAATATGTAGTAGAACTTATCGCGAGTCTTGCCCGCATCATTTTCCGGATAGGAATTGCCGGCGGCATCCTTATAGACGATGACTACCGACGGATCGTGAACAGCCACAGAGCTGGCAAGCGAAACACTTGCAGCTAGTGCTACAATTTTCAAAACACCCATAAACATCCTTTTTTTAGGGGTATACCAGCCCCTTTCCCGTAAAATTACCCTCATTTTTGTAAAAAAGGTCCTCTTGAAAGAAATGCTGTTGTTCCTGGACAACTTCGACTGTATCCATTTATCTTCTGTTGCTTTTTCCGAGGTAGTCGAACCCTCTGCTTTTGGAAAAACTGATTTTTTTGTGATTTTTGGTGGTTTTTTATATACATTGGGGTTGATAGTGTGTAGGAGATTCTTCTATGAAAAAGATGGTTTTACTGTCCGCAATGACCCTTGCTGTTCTTTGTGGTTGTGACGATTCCAGTTCTTCTGTATCCCCGGATAATAGCGGCTCTGCCGGTAATCCGTCTTATGATAATGTCGTAAAGAATTTTGATGACCTTCAGGTGTGTTCTGAAAAACGTGAAGGTCAAGAAATTTTCGTTTCGGACGAAAGTGAGATCTATAAGTGTGTAGATGGTTCCTGGACCGTCAAGGAAACTTCGCCCGACAAGCCTTCCAAGGATGATCCGGCGGAAGGATCAAAGGATGAAAAGTCTTCCAGTTCCTTTGCAAAATCCAGCTCCTCTGTAAAGTCTAGCAGTTCTATCGAATCTAGTTCCTCTGTTCACAGCAGTTCCTCGGTTGTTGGTGACGGCTACAAGGAATACAAATATGTATCTCCGTATACCACAGAAGCTGTAGGGACCCATCCTGCATATAAGACTACCATTTTGCAATGGAGAGATGGTATCGAAGGTCGTGTTCAGACGGGTTCCGAAGAAGAATCTGCTGGTTATTGGTATGCTTTCAGTGATAACAACTCATTGGACAAGGGCAATTCCAAGGTTTTATTCCCGTCTGATGTTGAAGCTAACGAGTGGGGCAACTTCTTTGGGCCACTTGCTGAGACCTATGGAAGCATTAAGGCGAAGGCTGACATTGGCGACGCGTATGAAAAACCTTATGCAGGGGTAGGTTTTGACCTCTATAGTGAACATAGGGAGGGCGTGGATATCTCTGAACTCAAAGGTCTCTGCCTTGCATATTCCTCGACGGAAGACTTTGTTGTGGAACTGGTTTCTGAAAATGAAAAAACAGTGACGGGATATAACAATTATAAGGCTGTAATTTCCCAGAAGAGTGGTCTGACTACAGTTGATATCCCCTGGTCAAAATTTGTGCAGGAGTCAGATTTGGGTGTCGTTGTGAATTTGGAAGAAGCTTTAAAATCTATTTCTTCAATCAGAATTAAATTTACGTCGTCCGCTGAATTCACTATCTTTGGAATTGGCGAGTATGGAGCCTATAGCCCCTGTTGGCGTGTGGCTCCGGCTTAAGTGATAAATGATTAGGAGGTTAAATCGTGAATCATAAAATTCTTACTACGCTTGCGTCCACTGCGGTTTTCGCTTGTCTGTGGGCTTGTGGTGATTCCAATTCTACAAGTTCTGAACCCGTAAATAACGAATCGGAAAATAACGAGCCTGTAAATGTTCCGCTTCTCCCCATTTCCAACCTTTCTAAAGATCTCTGTGGAGATTTGTGGTGCGAAAGTGATGATGATGGGAAAATCGAAACAGGCTCCGATGAGGAAACTGCAGGCTATTGGTTCATGTTCTCCGATAGTATGGAACCTTACAAGGGAAATTCAGATATTAAGTTGAGTTACGATGTTGAAGCCGACAAAGATGATGGTGGCGAATATAGCCATTTCTTCTGCGGAGGAAACTTTTTCTGCGGTTCGGAATTGGATATAAAAAATTCAGGGGACGGCGACGCTTGGAGATGCCTATAGCAATCCGTTTGTTGGTATCGGTTTTAACCTCGTAAGTGAAGGGCGCGAACCCATGGATATTTCCAGTTGGGAAGGCGTCTGCTTGGTTTATTCATCCACCGGAAAACTTGCGTTGGAACTGGCGCCGTCGGGAAGCCCGCTTGTTCTTGAAAGCAACAATTTCGGATATGAATTGCCGAAAACGAAGGACCTTTCTATGATTAACGTTCCATGGAGTGCGTTTGGTCTCTATGACGTAAGCAAGTCGCCTTCTACCGATACCCTTTGGACTGTTCAGAATGCGGCGGCCATTGAGTTGCGGTTCTACGAAAACAGCGATTTCTATGTGTATTCCATCGGCCGTTTGGGCTCTTGTGGTAACTCAGGGGCCGATGTGCCAAAGTCCAGCAGTTCTTCTATAAGCTCAAGTTCTTCTTCAAGTTCCTCTGTAAAACCTAGTTCCTCTGCGGAATCTACCGGGGAGCTCAAGGCATCTTTCCTCTGGAAGGGTGATGATACTGAAGGTCGTGTGATTACGGGTTCTCCAGAAGAATCTTCTGGCTACTGGTATAGCTATGATGACAACGCTTGGCCTAATAATGGAGACTCCAAGATTGTGTTCCCGTCAGATGTGGTAGAAGATGAATTTGGAAATTTCTTCGGCCCCTTGAACGTAAAGTACGGCGGTATTAAGGCGGATATCCAAATCGGTCCCGCTTATGAATATGGCTTTGTCGGTTTTGGTTTCAATATCTGGAGTGAGAATCAGGAAGGTGTTGACATTACGAAGTGGGAAGGCATCTGCCTGACTTACTCCTCTACAGGCCCGTTCTACATCGAGTTGGGCCCGGAGGATGAGGCCTCCTACGAGTACATTAACTATAAGGCAACGGTCCCTGCATCAGAAACCGTTACCACCGTAAATGTTCCGTGGAAAATGTACCGTATACCATGGGGTTGCCCTGGCGATTGCTCTGTGGAAGACGTTCTCGATAAGATTGCTCGAATCAAGTTAAGATTTGAAAATTCCAGTGATTTCTTGCTGAAGGAAATCGGAAGCCTTGACGCTTGCGGCAAGTAATAAAAAAAACGAACCCCACTCCTGCGAGTGGGGCTCTTTTTAAAATAAACCCTCAGTTATGATAACTGGTTCCCTGACGTTTGGGAAAGGGGTTCAAGGGGGCGAAGCCCCATTGTTCAAAATCAGGCATCCACGACACGGCAAAATACTCGAAGCTACTTTTTGTAAAAAGATAGCAGTGCCTTCGGATTTCGTTTTTCCCACCTTTTTAAGCTTTGAAGCGCGGTCAAGCCGTGACAGGGAGCCGTGGGCCTAAACTGTACCATAAGAGCGACGAGCTTTAATAATACTGTTAGATCGGGCATTGATCCGTGGGGATGCCTGGACGTAATATACCTAATTCGGGAACATAAAACAACCCAAAACCCGAGATAACTTTTTCTTACTCATTCCAAAACGGAATAGATGCGGTGCTAAAGTCATGCCGAACCACGTCACCCTGAACTTGTTTCAGGGTCGGCTATCTCGTGCCAGAGCCTCGTTTTGCGTAAGCAACGTTTCGGCATCGGCTTGTTATTCAGGATGAAAAAGCTGATGCTGACCTTCGTCAGCATGACAAGCAGGACCATACGTCAGCATGACCTTAAGCTTCTTCATCCTTGAAGGGGGTGATGAACTCTTCGCAGTAGGCTGCCACCTGTTCTCTCAGTTTGTTGCCGCGGACTTTGCCTAGTAGGAGTTCTATATCCTCCAGGGGCGCGGCCATGAAGGCTTCGGCGCTCTTGTACTTGCTGAGAATCTTAATGCGGGTCTCGTGACCTACGCCGGGCTGTTTCAGCCATTCCACTTCCAGGTCCTTCTTGCGTTTGCTACGCTGGTAGGTAATGGCGAAGCGGTGGGCTTCATCGCGGGCGTTCTGCAGTAATTTCAGGGCGGGGCTAGTACGCTGCAGCACGATGCTCTTGCGGTCATCGGGGAACACGATCTCTTCTAGACGTTTGGCCAGCCCGATGAGGGGCAGGTCCGTGTCGTGCCCCAGCTCCTTCAGGATTTGCATGGTGGCGTCCACCTGGCCCTTACCGCCGTCACATACCCACAGGTCGGGCATGGGGGTCCCTTCGTCTTCCAGGCGGCGGATACGGCGGGTCATGACTTCCCGCATGCTGGCGAAATCGTCAACGCCCTCCACCGTCTTGATAATGAACTTGCGGTAGTTTGCCTTGTCCGGCTTGCCGTTCTTGAACGCCACGAGACTTGCCACGGTGTTCGTTCCCGACAGGTGGGAAATGTCCACACATTCAATCCGGAAGGGAGTCTTTTTCAGTCCCAACACTTTTTGCAGTTCAAATACGCTCTGGTTGATTTCACTATACTTCTGCACTTCCGCGCGCATTTCCACCAGGATCATGTCGGCGTTAGCGCCAGCCAATTTCAGGAAGCCTAACTTTTCCCCGCGCTGGGGAACGTTGAAGAAGACTTTCCGTCCGGCTTTTTCCGAAAGGGCGTCGCTGAGCAGTTCCGCATCTTCGGGCAGCGTCACGTCCGTTGCGATTTCCTTCGGGATAAATTCCGCCTCGGCGTACCAGGTCAAAATCATCTGACGGAAAATTTCAGTTTCGTCATCTTCCAGTTCGCATTTCAGACGGTAATGTCTACGTCCTGTAAGTACGCCTGCGCGGTATTCCAGAATCACCGCGGCGGCCAGGCTGCCGTTCCTTCGCAGGGATACAATATCCAGGGACAGGTTGGGGTCGGACGTGTCCGTCTTGGCGTGAATGCCGGTGGACTGCAACGCCTGAATGGCGTCGCGTTTTTTAGCCGCTCCTTCGAAGTCCAAATTGGCGGCAGCCTCGTTCATCTCCTTCGTCCAGATATTGACGAGGTCGTCTCGCTTTCCTTCCAATAACAGGCGTGCCTGTAATACGTCCTTGTAATAATCTTCCTGGCTAATGAGTCCAGCGCAGGGAGCCTTGCATCGACCGATATGGTAGTTCAGGCAAGGTCTCTGGGGCGATCGAGCCGGCAGATCCATGGTGCATTCACGAATTCCGAATAGCCTCGCCGCGATGTCCTTTAGTTTGTCCACATAACGTGAACTCATGAAAGGGCCGTAGTACTGGTTGCTGTCCTTCTTTACGGATCTTGTAAGGAATAGGCGAGGGAAGGGCTCACGAACGCTGAATGCCAGGTATGGAAAATGCTTGTCGTCTTTCAGCAGCACGTTGTATTTGGGTGTGTGCTTACGGATCAGGTTCGCTTCCAGGATCAAAGCTTCCGCTTCGGTTTCAGTAATGATCCATTCAATGTCGCGGATGTAAGGCAGCATAAGGGTTGCCGCACGGTGTCCCTGGTGGTCGCTACCGTCAAAGTAGCTGCGGACGCGGTTCTTCAGGACCTTTGCCTTGCCGATGTAGATGATCTTCCCGGCGGCATTTTTCATGATGTAAACGCCGGGGCGGTCGGGCAGTTCGTCGATTCTGCGCTGGATATGTTCATTCACTGAAATCATCGAACTCCAAAATAGAAAAAAGACGGTAACATTTAGGAATTCGCTTATCGTCGTTCGCTTTTTATATTATCTTATAAGTGGATATTTTCAAAAGTATTTCAACTTATGGAGCAAAGATGAATTTTGAAAACATGAATGCCCTTTCCCAGAAGATCGAGGCGGTCCTGGGAACGGTTCGCGTCCTCAAGGAGGAAAATGCGAAACTTCGGCAGCAGCTCGGCGTGGCACACGCAGAGGTCCAGGACAAGACCATGCTGCTGGAAACTGCAAATGCAAATTTGATGGATTGCAAGGCAGCTCTTGATGCCCGTGCCAACCAGGTTAACGCTCAGGAAGATTCCATCAGCGCCAAGCAGAGTGAAATTGATTCCCTGAACGGCGTGATTTCTGAAAAGAACGGCGTCATCGATTCACTCAACGGTCAGGTTGCCGAAAAGAACGGCGTCATCGATTCCCTCAACGGTCAGGTTTCCGAAAAGAACGGCGTTATCGATTCCCTCAACGGTCAGATTTCCGAAAAGAACGGCATCATTGATTCCCTCAACGGTCAGATTTCCGAAAAGAACGGCATCATCGATTCTCTCAACGGTCAGGTTTCCGAAAAGAACGGCATCATCGACTCTCTCAACGGTCAGATCAACGACAAACTTGTTTCCCTTGCAAACATGGCGGAACAGGTCAATGCTCTCAAGAGCCAGATTGCCGTCAAGAACGATGAACTCGCTGCCAAACAGGAAGAAATCAATTCCCTGAATGGCCAGGTGGAAGGTCTTCAGAATCAGACGCAGAACCAGGCGCACGAATTTGCGGAAGCGCAGGAACAGTTCAATAACCTTCTTTCCACCATCGAGAACGAACTGGGCGAAGCTCTCCCCGTCGCTCCCCTGGAAATCAAGGACGAAGAACCTCAGGAAGATTTGCCCACGGTCGAAGTTCATGGCGCAGACGAAAATGCTGAAAAGGACGAACAAAAGTCCTCTGCTGGTCAGGAGGGCCGGCAAACAAGTTTTTTCGACTAAACTGGCTGATGGATGACGATCCATTCGGCGTAGGAAGTAAATAATGGCAGAAATCGAACCTCTCAGATCAGTAAGTATCGACGTCGCACAGGAATGCATCCAGATTCGCACGGATTTGCCCGATGCGGAACTGAAGGAAATTGGCGACTTCATTGAAGCCCGTTTTGAACGTTCCTCGAAATTCCAGATGGATACCAAGAAGCGCCTGGCCCTGCTCGCCGTGGAGCTGACCTCCGAGATTTTCGAATTGCGCAAACAGCTTCGTCGTGCCAAGGTCTATTACGACACGATGGAAAAAGACGTCAAGAACCTTTCCCTTTTGCTGGACGAGGGCATTGCCCGTGCAAAGGCCGGAGTGGATGACGACATTTAGCTAAATCGTCTAGCTAAAACGCTGGCTATTATAAAGACTACTGGAAAGGCGACTGCATACAAACTGCGGTCGCTCTTTCTTTTTTCTTACATTTGAAGTTTCTTGTAAAAAAGTATTGACACTTTACTTTGTTTGTTTTAAATTTGGGCACGAAATTTTTTTGTGGTATTCTAACACCATTGGGGGTGGGAGATTATTTCAAAAAAAGGATGCATGGAAAAGTGCTGTTTATTCATTTGTGTGTAAACTGCGGTTTTTGATGACGTCTAAATTTCATAGATATACTCCTTGATAAAAAAGCAGCTGGGCTTCGGTTCAGTTGCTTTTTTTGACGCATACCTGTTCCGTTCGTAATAAAAAAAAGGCCCCGGCTTAAAAACCGGGGCCTTTTTAATGAAAGGCTCATGTGCGAGACTGCCGATGCCGAAACGTTGCTTACGCAGCAATGGCTCTGGTACGAGATAGCTGACCCTGAAACAAGTTCAGGGTGACGTGGTTCGGCATGACGTCAGGCTTTAGTTCTGGACGCAGCGGACGTTGTAGGCGCGTTCGCCGGTAGAGCCTGCCTGGAATTCGTGAGGGCTGTCTTCTCCGTAGTTCTTCACGCGGAAGGAGGAGTATTCCCCGTCTGCCTGGATCCAGATGTAGCCCTGTTCTTCCTTGAGTCCGTATTCGGTTATGGCGTCGTCAGCCAGCTTGAAGCGGCCTCCGACCTGCCACCATTCGTGTTTGACATCGGCGTCAAGAGCGGTGACTTCGGCTTCGGTGGGCAAACGCCAGCCATCCGGACATGCTCTAAGAGCGCCTGCGTAGCTGTAGAAGCCACCGTAGGTTGCGCACATGTCGTCACCACCGGGGGCCTGGCAGAAATAGCCGCTCTTGGTTGCGTAATTGATGTTTTCTTCCATCCACATCTTGCCGGCGATGGTCTTGACCTTGTAGCTCTTCTGGTCGCGTTGGTCAATCATTTGGTTCCCACTGACCAGGGGAGGCGTGGGAATGGTGGAAGACATATTCACTTCGATAGTGGCCGCAGAGGACGTTGCCGTAGAGGTTGCGCTGTTTACCGTGGCGCTGCATTCTGCACTCCAACAGAATACACCCGTGCTGGAATAGGGCGCTACATAATCCTTGACCGGAGCCTCCACACGGACCGTATCCCTGATGAAGGTGGTATCACGGGTGCCCGTGTTCCCGGTATTGCCGCTGTTGCCGGTATCGTCGGTAACGTTGGTGTTCGGAGCGGAGGATGCCGAACTATTTACGCCTGCGTTGGTAGAACCTGCAGCGCTGGAAGTACCCACATTTGCCTGGTAGTCGTCGGAGCTAGGCTCGCTGATCGTCTCGGAACAGGCAGAAAACATGCTTACTACACCCAAAAATCCCAATAATGCAGTAATCTTTTTCATATGTGTAAATATAGTTTACAATTTTGCCTTGTATTAGAAAAAACTTTTTTACTATCTTTGAACCCACTATGACGAACGTTGAAATTTTTGATACCACTTTTGCCATGACCATTCTGGTGGTCCTGGCTCTCGTTGTCCCCACCGTTCTGCTGCTGGCCAACTGGCTGCTCCACCCCGGTAAGATCAAGAATGCCGAAATCAAGGGTACCTCCTACGAATGCGGTATCGCCCATGTTTCCGGTACTTCCAACGAACGTTATCCTGTTAAGTATTATATGGTTGCTATGCTGTTCCTGGTGTTCGACCTGGAAGTGGCATTCCTCTATCCCTGGACCATCCAGTTCCTCGTAGGTGACTGGAGCCTCCTGTTCGTCCTCCTCGGATTCCTCGTGATCCTGGAAGCTGGCTATATCTACCTCATGAAGAAGGGCGTCCTCAACTGGACTCGTGTCCAGGACTAATCCTTCGGTAGACATCCAAAGATTATTCTATCTCAAAAATGGACGGTCGCAGGTTCTTTCCCGCGGCCGTCTCTTTTTTATTCATGATTTCTTAAAAGGCTTGTCTGATGTAGACTGTCATTCCCAGGTGGTCGAAGTCCACCCAGCTGAATTCGCCGCGGGCGTAGAGCTGTTCCTTTTTATTGAGAATCAGCATGCCGCCAAAACCTACGGAGCGGTGCCACTTGTTGCGCATCAGCTCGCTGAAGTGATCACCTGTCTTTCCGCCTTCGAAGAAGATGTCTCCGGCCAGACGCCACCCCAGGTACTTGCGTAATTCAGCCTGCAGGATCATGGCCTGCCTATCCCTAAAGTACAGGCTCTCGACGCCTCGGAAACGTTTTGTTCCATCGGGGCCCGCCAGCATGTCGAAGGGCACGTCGCCTCCGGAGCGCTGCCAGAGGGCGCCGACTGCCATGGAGGTTCCCCAGAACAGGTACGTGTATCCGCGAAGGTCCAGCGTCTCCATGTCGAAGCTGTAGTCTCCCAGATGGTCGCTGTAGAACATCTGCTGCCATTGGGCCAGGAATCCGTGACGAGTCCAGTTGGTATTGTCCCGAGTGTCGAAGGCCAGCAGGTAGCCTGCACCGTTGCGCCAGCCCGAGTGGGCATCCGCGGGAGGTGTTACTTTATCTGTGCTTTTCCCGCCCTTGTTTTCGTCGGGGGAGTCGAACTTGATGTGGGAATGCTCGATGTGCAGCTCCGCGCCGTACTTGAACTGCTTGGGGACGCCGACCTTCGAGTCTATTTCCGCGCCGAAGTAAAACCTCTCACGGTCGAAATTGATGTATTCGTCAATATCCGGATTGTTGCCCATCCCGAAGTAGCTGGCAACCCAATTCTGGTAGCGGAAATCCAGCCAGCCGCTTACCTGATCGTGATGCAGGTAGAAGTATGGCGTCAGCTGGAATTGGTACTGCCCGCGGGTTGAGCCTGAGGCCATGAAATCAATTTCGGGAACCTTCCCGTTCTGTTCGTCCGGCTTCAGGAAGACAATCGCCATGGCGCCATACTGAAGTTCCGTCTCCTCGCTATATCCAAGGACGGGCAGTGCCGTAAATCTCTGGAAGTCCTCGGTCCCGAAGGACTGGGACGCAACAGCGGCGGCAACAAGCAGGCTTTTGGAAAACGAGCGCATGATTCCTTAATATAGTAATCAAAAAAACGCCTGCTTTTTGCAAGGCACAGGCTTGTGCCGACGAACTATTTGGGATATTTTGTTTGTACGGTAATTTGACAGGCGTTTCGGTAAAATTCTATCTTGTCCGTATCTAGAAGGAGTAGATATGGATTTCAAGAAACTTTTTGGCGCGGGCGTGGTCGCCTCCCTGGCCTTGATGGCCGGCTGTGGAGATGATTCCTCCAGTGCGCCTCAGGAATCCGCAAGGGAGCCGGTTGTTGACACCCTTTATGTTTTTTCCAAGGATACTGTTGTCCTGAACAATGTGGATACCCTGGTCCTGAATCATGTGGACACGGTAGTGGTTCGCGATACGGTCGTTAACCTGGATACCCTGATCCTGAATAACAAGGACACGGTGGTGGTTCGCGATACCCTTATGGGCCTTAATGGTGAAAGCTGCTCGGCAGAAGATACCGTAAGCAATGCCGGGGTAACGGGCTACAACATTACCTGCGGCACCAAGCGCGTGGGTACCCTGTGGAACGGCAAGGACGGTCAGGATGGTCTAAACGGATCTTCCGCTTACGAGCAGGCTGTGGCTGCCGGCTATGTGGGTACCGAAGAAGAATGGGAAACCACCATCGCCAAGCGCATTAACCAGGATCATTTCGTGGACTTCCGCGATGGTCACGAATACAGAACCGTGAAGGTTGGCGATCAGGTTTGGATGGCAGAAAACCTGAACTACAGATACCTGCAGGAAACGGAAGACTTCGACTCCTCCAGCTTCTGCCTGAATGGTCTTCCCGAAAATTGCGACAAGTATGGCCGCCTGTATTTCTATTCCGCCGCGATTGATTCCGCCGGCGTGTTGGACGATGTTGAATACGTATGTGGCAACGGTCTCTCCTGCGAAGACGAAATGCCGGAAATGGTCAGAGGTATCTGCCCCGAAGGTTGGCACCTGCCGGATACTACGGAGTTCCGCCAGCTGGTGAACTTCGTGGATGCAAGCGACAACCAGTTCAAGGATGTCGCCGGCCTCAAGTCCGCCTACGGCTGGATCTACAGGGAAACTCATATTGCAGGCCAGAAGGTCATCTACGGCGGTAACGGTACGGACATCTATGGCTACGAGGCATATCCCGCTGGTCACGGAAGCCTGGATCTTGGCGCTACCCTCAAGTACGAAAACGAAGGTACGGATGGCTTCTTCTGGACGTTCAATCCCGAAGTGGATGATCCGACCAAGGCCCATCAGGTTCGCTTTACCCAGTACTACGGCATCTTCGGGGCCATGGCCAAGAGCGACGCCGCTTCTATCCGTTGCGTCAAGGATCCCGTAAAGGTTCCTGGCGAAGATGACGAGGATGAAGAATAACCCTCTGCCGTAAGAAAAATAAAACTAGACGGGAGCCGCAAAAACGGTTCCCGTTTTCTGTTTAACAAGCTATATTTGCGGCGAGTACGGTGGTGTTTTTATGAGTGATAACGTCAAGACTGGGATACTCGCTGTAGAGGACCCTTTCTATATCGAACAGAACATTGTTCCCATGAACGATAGAGGCATTTTCCGCCCCTATCCTCTGGAAGACGGTATCAACGCATTCCTGAAACCGCTTGTAAAGAAGGAACGATTCGACAAGTACATTTCCTTCCAGTTTGACTATCAGAAAATTAGTGGCCGTATCGTCTACGAAAAGAAGGACTACAGCCATCTGGTCTCTGCGTTCTCTGTCAAGTTCTTCCCTAAGGAAGACGAGTACGACGAAAATGACCTGCAGGAAGTATGCCGCCTGCTGTCCCTGAAACTTCAGGGATTGATCCAGGTGAAAATCTCCAACAAGAAGCTGATCAGTTTCATCAAGGGTGTGGAACTCAAGTCCAAGACTCCCAAGAAGCAGGACTTTACTTTCCACAAGCTTTTCGAACATGCCGCCAATACCGCCCAGGAATCCCTGCAGAAGTATATGGACGACCATTTTGATTTCTGGTTCGCCTGTGGCGAAAACGAAGCCGCAGAATGCAACGCAGTCTACGGCGACGCTGAACCAGAATACTAACCTTCACGGGTGATGGAGTCCTGGTCGCTGTCATAGCGGCCGTTAAAAAAGGCTTCGTTAATGTTGCTGATGAACATGGACCAGTTTTACATCGGGAACGCTCTTCCAAATGAGAGAGAGTACCTGGGTGTTATCGTTTTGAGTTTACGAACAATAAAGTCGATACGATATAGTGAGTATGAAAGAACTGTTCCAGATCAAAGATTACATCAGAATTTCTTCTACAGACTATTTGGCTGAATTTAAGGATAAGCTTATCCATTTCGAGAAGCCCTCTCGTGATGTTAAGTATTGGTCTAGAAATTGCCATTCCCATGATGCCGATATTTTCCGAAAGTTTCTGGATGGAGTGAACCTGCAGATTCATAGTAACGAGCTGACCGTGGAGCTGCCGAAGGAATTGGTGGGTCAAATTGATGATGCCGAGAAGATGGTCCAGTTCATTCCGCTCCCTCAAAAGATTCTGGATTGTTATAAAATAACCGTGCAGGTAGTCCCTGATTCCGTTCGTTGGAAAGCGGAAGGTCGCTGCATTAAAATCCAGTTTTCTACTCAGGTTTCCCTGGATAGCCCTATCACTCGTTTTGAAGAAAAGGAATTGAGGCGTGGTGTCTGGTGCTGTGCTACCAATGCCCTAAAAGTCGTCAGAGAGATTATGCTGGACCCTGATAACGTGGAATATTTTTCCGCCGCTCATGACAGCTATCTTATCAGGAAGTCAATGGATGAATCGGTTCAGCGTCGAAAATTCTATTTGATGTACCACGATTATGCTCGCCCGACTGAACGTGGCTTGGAATCTGTGGCAAAAAACTTTTCATCTGGGATTGTGTTTCCCGAGGAAATGGATTTCCCCTTAGGGGGTAAAGGTTATCGATTTGAAAAGCATCCGTACAGCTATTCTCCCTATGTCCGTTTTAGCGGCTACCGTATTGATGCCTACGGATCCTTTAAATCTGGTGAGGATGCCCGGCTTTATTTGCAGTCTCTGGAAGTTGCCTTGCGCATGAGTCTGGACGCTGTTGATGCCCATCAGGAAGGTCGGCTGGATTTGCAATTTGAAATTCACGAAGGAACTTTCACGTTTTTCGTCGATGAACGTGAATTGAAAACTTCCAAAATTGCGGAATTGAAAAAAGAACTTCGCTTCCGTGCAGAAAACATCCGGTCCATTCTTGAATTCCTGACAAAGGAACTGGAAGTCGAAAAGACTCCCGAGAAGAGTATGGAAGAAATACTTTTGGACTACATCTTCTATAAAATCTGGCTGGATCCGTTATCCTATACTGACGACTCGGTGGGTCCGTTCCGAAAATATGCGTTACAGCTGGTGTAAACAGAAAAGGTCCCCTGAAAAGGGGGCCTTTGGGGCTGTTATGCAGCCATGAGCATGGTCTGGATTTCGCCGGACAGCTGCTGCGGCAGCATATGAGATGTCCTTTTCAGAATGTTTCGGATTCCGACAGTGGTGTAGCCAGTCTGTCTGGCCACATCGTTAATGGGACTTTTAACCCCGCGGACCATAGCGTTATAGAACAGTCTGGCTACAGACCATTCGGTAGAGTTCGGGTCCAGAGCTTCCAGCACTTTTTCGAGACTGTCCTTAAAATAGACCTGACTAGAATCTTCTGCGGGAGCTTCCAGAGATTCTGCCAGATCACCGTTATCGATGACATAGCGTTCACTGTGGGTAGCGTTATTTCTCTTCAGAGTCATGAATGCAAACCTGATTTTCGCATTAATGAATGTCATAATGCTGGAGCCGGTGAAATCGTAGAGTTTCATAGCGTCGTATGCGGCCAGCACACCTTCGGACACACAGTCATCCTTCAGATCGTAACCCAGAGCGTAGTCGTAGCAGATTCTGTGGGCGTGGAATCTGGAGATTTTAGTGATTTCCTCCAGATGGTTAGTGATGAACTCTGCGCCGGCTTCCAGATTACCTTCCTGAAACTTCTTAACCAGAGAGAGATCGGTGAGAGTCATCTTATCGTTCATGTTGTTCTTCTTAGCCATTGTGTTTTCTCCTATTTAAAAATCAGCAAAAAGTCGCGGGTGAAAAGTTTATCGTTTCGAGGAACGAAAAAGTAAAGTGGAAAAATGGGGCCGGCGAGAGTTCAAAAAATCGAAGGCCGGAAAATCGAAAGGGGCGAGGCGCGGAAACATCGAAAGGCCAGGGTTTCGATTTTTTAAAAACGTATGTATGGGAAATTTTTTTAGAAAATAGAGCGCGGGGCTATTTAATCATTCTGATGAAATAAAAAATACATTTTTCAAGTGCTGGTCAGATGTCACAATATGACATTTTCAAAAGCGGCAACAGAGAGAAGAATAGGTTCCCTGAAAAGGGTTCCTATTATATATGAGTACCTAGATTTAAAAAGTATTACATTTATATATATAGATGCGATAAATAGGTAAAAGAGGAATCGCTATGGCTTTTGAACCTAAAACTGGATTGTCCAAATCTAAATACACCAACTTTTGCAAGTGTCCCAAGAATCTTTGGTTGAACACCTATCGTCCTGATCTGGCTGAAATTTCGGCGTCGGCGCAAAAACGTTTTGAAATCGGAAATCAGGTGGGTGACCTGGCCATGAAAATTTTCGGCGACTTCGTGGAAGTGACTACCTATGTTGACAATTCTCCGGAAAAAGGCCTTGACTATTCTGCCATGATCCAGAAGACCAAGGAATGCTTGGCTAATAATGTACAGAATATCTGCGAAGCATCTTTTAGTTATGAAGGTTGCTACTGTGCCGTGGATATTTTGCGTAAGACAGAAATTGGCTACGAAATTTATGAAGTAAAAAGCTCCAGTGACAGTAAGGACGAAATGTCAAAGATGCAGTGCTATGCCCAGGACATTGCTCTGCAGAAATATGTTTTGGAACATTGCGGCATTCATGTGGTTGGAACCTATCTGGTTCGCATCAATCATGAATATGTTCTGGAAGGTGATCTTGACGTAAAGCGCCTTTTTAGTATTAAGGATATGTCCGAATACGTGGCCAGTGAATATGCGCACATTGAGGAAAATATCCAGAAAGCCCGCCAGACTCTTTCCTCCGAGACGGAACCACAGGTTCCTATCAGCAAAAGCTGCTCAAGCCCTTATGACTGCAATTTTTGGGGGTACTGTACAAGCCAAATGCCCAAACCCTCGGTCCTTGATTTGTACGATGACCGCAGGGGAGTGCGTTGGCAGTGTATTCAGCAGGGAAGGTATGAGTTTTCTGAACTTAGGAATGAACGCTTGAACGATGTCCAGCGCATGATTGTCGATTGTACTATTGAAAATCGGGAACATATTGACAAACATCAGCTTCAGGAATTTATAAGTGGGCTGACCTATCCCTTGTATTTCTTTGATTTTGAATCAGTGCAGCCGACCGTTCCTGTGTTCCAGAATACCCGCCCTTATCAGCAGATTCCCTTCCAGTATTCGCTGCATATCCAGAATGAACCTGGTGCAGCTCCTACTCATAAGGAATTTCTGGCGGAGTCCGGGGAAAATCCCTTGCGAAAGATTGCCGAAAGCATCTGTCGGGATATACCGAGGGATGCTTGCGTGGTGGCGTATAACATGAATTTTGAAAAGGCCCGCCTTAAGGAACTGGCCTCCATGTTCCCGGACCTGTCGGAACATTTGATGAATATCCACGACCATATTAAGGATTTGCTGGAACCGTTCAAGAAGGGCTTTTGCTACATGCCTGCCATGAACAATTCCTTCTCCATCAAGTCGGTGCTGCCTGCCCTTTTCCCCAATGATCCGGAATTGGACTACCATAACCTTGACGGAGTCCACAATGGCGTGGAGGCTTCGGATATTTTCCTGAAAATCAAGGATATGAGTCCTGAAGACGCCGCCCGTACTAGGCAAAATCTCCTGGATTATTGTGGCCTAGATACTTTTGCCCTTGTAAAAGTACTAGACAAATTGTGGGAGATTTCCGATAAGAGAGTATAATCTCTTTGAGGGGCTAAGTTTCCGCAATATTGAAATTCAAATCCTTGGTCTAGGACAAGAATCTCGAGGTTTTAGGGCGCAAACAATGATGCGAAGCTTTAATCTTGTAAATGAAAACAAGGGCGTTTTATGTGGCCAAACGGTTGATCATGCTCTAGCGCATTCTGATGGATATGTGCGTGTGGCTGTTGATTTTATACTGCGGCATCTAGAAAGCTAGAAGTGAAACTCTGTCACCCCCGACCTGATCGGGGGGGGGGCTCTTTTATTCGGGGATAAAATAAAGCAACGCATGTTCTAATATGCGCTGCAATGTAGAGATCGTGCTTGAGATCGGCAAGGTTAGAATATTTTGTTTGACATTTTATTATCTCCGTTACGATAATAAGATGCTTTAAAACATTAGGAGATGAAATTATGACCGAAGCGCAGTATAAAAGTGCAATCGCGACTGTTGGTAAGTGGGCTTTTTTGCAGGCCTACGAACTCGTGAAGAATTGGAATGGTGAAGACAAGCCGGGGCTTGTGCGACGTGTTTTCAATTTGGGACAAGACCGGGATGAAGCCTGGTCTCAAGCTCGAGTGAACGGCATTCTAAGAATCATTGATGGCGAAATGGACCGTAGGGCCCTGGAAGAAATTCGTGATTCCACATATGTGAACAATCAGCATCCTGAAGCTCACGATATGGCCGAAGCCTTGATTCAGAGATACTTTTAGTTATATAAGTTTATTTCATTGTAAGGATCAGTAGTTCCATACCTTCGTTATTGGCAGATCACTCGTTGATTCCTGAAATCAATGAGGATCTTGAAATGGTTCAGGAGGGCTCCGCCCAGGACTCCTCCAATTCCTTGGAGTCCGTTACGAACGTGTTGCGGCGGCAGGCATAGCTCTGTGATGTAGGTTTTGCCTGCGAAAGTAACGGGGACGTTGTAGGCGGGGGATTCAAGGCGACCGAGCATGGGGTTGTAATCCTTGACGTAACGGGTGGGGCCTGCTGTCAAAATTTCAGGAGGAATCCAGGATTCGTCTACGTAGGAGTGGGGTGCTCCTGTGTCAAAAATGAAGACGTGTTCCTTGCCGTTGGCAGTCATTTCCATTCGGATCGAGTTGTTGATGAGACGGTAATTTACCGCGGTCCCCTCAAAGGCGATGGGGTTTGTATCTATGTAGAGCTTTTTCCCGGGCAGATCAATAAGGATATCGTAGTCGCACAGACGGGGATAACCACGAACTTCGGCAATAACATGGCCAACATTCTCGAAAACATTGGAGTTGATCATGTGTTTCGGGTATTCGGACAGGGGGCAACCTGTGTCCAGCAGAACTTTCCTGCCGTTTTCCACAAAAACAACATTTCCATTAGCGTCTAATAAATCGTAAGTATTCATAAATTGCCTCGCGTGGTACGAATCGCTCAAAAAATGGGGCCTTTGGGGCTGTTATGCAGCCATGAGCATGGTCTGGATTTCGCCGGACAGCTGCTGCGGCAGCATATGAGATGTCCTTTTCAGAATGTTTCGGATTCCGACAGTGGTGTAGCCGGTCTGTTCCGCCACATAGTTAATGGGGCTTTTAACCCCGCGGACCATGGCGTTATAGAACAGTCTGGCTACAGACCATTCGGTAGAGTTCGGGTCCAGAGCTTCCAGCACTTTTTCGAGACTGTCCTTAAAATAGACCTGACTAGAATCTTCTGCGGGAGCTTCCAGAGATTCTGCCAGATCACCGTTATCGATGACATAGCGTTCACTGTGGGTAGCGTTATTTCTCTTCAGAGTCATGAATGCAAACCTGATTTTCGCATTAATGAATGTCATAATGCTGGAGCCGGTGAAATCGTAGAGTTTCATAGCGTCGTATGCGGCCAGCACACCTTCGGTATGCCAAAGCGGAATAAATGAGAGAAAGAATCGTGAGGAAATGCTTTGGTAAATTGGCCTTTTTTGTTTGTTTTGGCCGTTTTTGCCTTGAAATTTCTCTCATTTAGGTGGAAAATTATGTGCTGATGAATTTTGCCGTTTTTTCGCTAAATTTGCCGATTTGCGTTAAGACGTGCATTTTTCTCTCACGAAATTGAAATTTACTGAAAAGCCCTTGAATGGGCTTTTTTTGTTTGTTTTAGGCGTTTTGAATGTCTGTTGAATTTAGGGGGTGAGGAAATTTCAAGAGGAACACTTTTTTACTTGAATCGGTTTCGTGAGAGAAAATTTAATGTTAAAAAATCGCAGAAAACTTAACATAAAAGCCCGGGTTGAAACCTTGGCTTTGTTAATGTATATTTTGTGATAAGGACGAAATGTTGATTACAGAGTATTCTCTTTTTGGGAAGTAGACGTCCATTCGGTTTAGGCCGATCTCTGACACCATCAACAAAATGGCCACGGGTGGAACCGTGGCTTTTCTTATTGTTACTTGGTTTGAGTTTCTTTTTTTCGTTTGAGTAGCTGGCTGTATTCTTCGATGGTTGGAACCTGGAGTGTTCCTTTGCCGTATGGATTGGGTGATCTCATGTTTGGGCAGCCTGTTCCAAGGTTCTTTGATGTCTGGTATTTCTTGACCATTTCTTTTACTTCGAAGGCGTTGAAGGGATATTCAAAGCGTTCAAAGCCATAGAAGCTGAGGACGGTGCCGATGGCTGGGTCTTTAAATGTGAGGTCTTTTTTTTGCTTTGCCAGGTCTGCCGTTTTCTTGAGGAGCAAGGGCAGCAGGAGTTCTAGCTGGGCGGTTTCTTCGGTGTTCTGGGGTTTGCTTGCGCTGAAGTCCTTCCAGTTCCTGAGGGCTGCTTTCCAATCGGCCAGAGGAATGCCGTTCTTCATTTTCCAGCCGCTCATGGCATAGTAGTTGTAGAATCGCTTGGCGCAGTCTTCGGATCGTCCGATGCTCAGGGCGTATTCGATGGCTTCTGCTTCGCTTGAAGGCTTATTCCCGGAATTTGTGCGGGTGTTCTTGCCGCTTCTCTTGACACTTACCGCGCAGTAGTCGTCCTTGATGCCATCGGAGTCCTCTGAATGGCAGATGAAGGTGATCCTTACGGTGAGGCTTCGGCCTGTTTCCTTGCCGTTGTCCAGCTCGAATAGGATGAGGCGGTCGCCTGTTGTGTAAAGGCGGTCCACCTTGTAGATTATAAAGGTAAGCTCGCCGTTTAGAAGGGCTTCAAATTCCCTTTTCTTGACTTTCAAGATGTGTTCCATGGTGGTTATCTCCTGATATATTGCCAGGATTGAGGGGCCCTTTTTGCGTCAAAGTCTTTAAGGCGAAGGCTTTCGTCGAAGATTTCCGCTTCTTCGATAAACCAGCCGTAAAGAGTTCCGTCGCCCTTGTATTCCTGGATTTTTTCAACGGAAAGGCAGGCGTATTCTGCCAGGTTGTCCGTAATTTCGGTAAGTTCCCGAATGTCGCTTACGGTCATTTTGCCGGTAACGCTCTTTGTGTCGGTGTTGTACAGATAGACGGTTATTTCATCGTTCGTGGAGACTGGAGCCGTCTTGCGAAGCTCGACGGTCTTTTCCCCGCTGAAGATCATGTCGGCATACTTGCCGTGAATGCTCATGAGTATTTCTGCCGTAGTTTTTGCCTTTTCTTGTTAAAAAAGACCGCCTAAACGGTCTTTGGATTGTCATAGTTTTTCGAGTAGAGATTTGACTATCTCGGTGAATATTTTATAGTAGTGGTGGTTATCTTGCTCCTTTGCACTCCGTTCTGCTCTTTCGAGGTGGATTGCAACAGACTTCGTGAAGTTTCTAAGAAGGTTGAGTTCCGTGTTGATCTCGGATAAACCTTTTTCTTTTTTCGGTAAAACAACATTGTACAGGTCAATGTACTTTTCGGCAAGGACTCTCTCCCAACGGGTCTTGTAAGCACCATCCTTGAGCATTTGGGCCGCGTTCGATACCATTTGGCTGTGATCCTGCGCGAGTAGTCGTTTTTCCTTGTTGATGCGGTTGATTTGATCCTGCTCTGCCTGGGAAATTGCCGGGGTTATTGGGGTGGTGCCGTGAAGCTCCGCCTCAACCTCGGCAAAAATCTGATCCAAACGAGCTAATTCTTCATCAGATTTGATCTGTTTCATTTTCCCTGTTTTTCATTTCGTTGCAGTTGGCCTTGTAAAGCTCTGCGCCCAAGCGCTTGATTTCGTTTAGGTGATTGTCCTTTTCAATGAGGAGTCTGTTCACATCGATAAGGTTCTTGTGGTTTTCCTCTTTCCATTGTTCGGCTTCCTGCTTGTAACGGATTGCGACTTCTTTCCAGTTTACACCGTCATCCTGGCACAAATCTTGCGGGGGGGGGGTAAAAATTTTCTGGAGTGTTTCAAAAGCGGATTTTGCCTTATGGAAAAGCTCGCTTTCATGGGCATTATTGAGCGCCATTCGTTCATGCAGTTTCAGGGCGTAACGGATAAGAGTCTGTTCGAAGAGGGTGTGTCCTTCTTCCTTTGCCAGCTGCTTGAGCTTTTTTCTGTTGAGTTCAATATTCATGGTTGTTTTCCTTTCCGTAGTTCACGGATCGTCTGTTTGAGTTGGAGTATGGTGTTGTGTTGCTGCTTACGGATGCTTTCGCTTTCGTTTAGCTTTCTCTGGAGGTTCCTAAACCCCGTTTTAAGGGTCTTGAAGCTTGCCGAAAGGTCTGTAAAAAGCCGCTTGTACTTCTGGATTTCTTCCTGGTAGTCGTTCATGGAGAACCTACAGAAGGGCGTTGACCTTGGCGGCGATGTCGAACATCCGTTCTTCAAGGTATTCGCCGGGGCATTCCTTGGCGGCGAACCACTTATGAAGCGTCATGTTCTGCTTGAGTTCACCGTCTTCGTCCACCTTGCCCATGAGTTTCTTGTCGTGGCTCCAGCGGAGTTTCTTGATGTAGTTCCTTTTGCAGATGTCGGCCACCAGGTAGATGAGGCTTGCGTAGGCTTCGTCGGTCACGGCGTAGGGTACCTTGGTGTCGCTTGCCACCTCGATGGTCACCGCCCTGTGATCATTGGCGGCGTTGGAGCTGCACCAGCTGCGGTCGGTTTCAGAGACATAGAGGCCGATGCGACCGTCGGGGCCGATACCGTAGTTGCTGGATGCCTTGCGACTCTTATCTGCAAAGAGCTTGCCCAGTGCTTCGACACTCGACTGACCCACCACGATGTGGATGGTGATCGTATCGATTTCGTGATTTCGCGGAGAGGTCCTGCTTGGGCTTATGTTGGTGTGTGATACCAGGGGACTGTTGGACATTTGTTCCTCCATTAGATTGTTAGCAGGAGATAGAGGGTCAGGACGATCATTCCAACAAAGGAAATGCAGTAAATGAACATCCAGGCCTTGATGAAAAAGTTCTGAATCTTTTGGCGCGTTTCCTTGGTCATGCTGCGTATGCTGAAATGAGTCTTTTCCCGTTGAACCTCTTGATGGTTGCACCCTTGTTGTCAAGCCACTGCATCCTTACGAGGGTCTTGTTGTGGTTGTAAAGGTCGCCCTGATCGTCGTCGAGGTTGCTGTAGTGGGAGCCTGCAAAGAACTTGACGGAGTAGTAAACTGCGTTCCTCTTGACCTTGCCCATGCCTGCATTTTCAAGCATTTCAAGCAGGAGAAGGTCTGCGTATTTCTTGCTGAGGAATCCGTGGTAGTTTACATCGTGGATAAGCCAAGCCAGGGCGGTCTTCGTGTCGCCAATCTTCGGGATGAAGGGGTTCACGATGGAGGGACCTGAACGGAAGTCAGTGAAGAATCCGGGCATGATGTCATAGACAAGAGTTCCGGGAATGTTCTTGGCCTGGATTTCGATGTGGAGCTTGTTCTTGATGCTGTAAAGCTCGGTGTTCTTGGTGTACTTTTCCCAGGTGGGGATGTCCGGGCGGTAATAAAGATTCATGGTTGTCCTTTGAAAAAGAAATGGCCTCCGGCAGCGGTATATGTGTTGTGTGTTGTGTGGTGAAAGGAGAAATGCTGCCATCGGCCCAGGGAGATTAGTTGAGGTGCAGGGGCTCGAACCCTGCCGTGCGCGTCCACTCTACCGCGCCGTGTCCACTGCAACCCCGAAAGACCTAAAAGGTCACTGTTATAGAAAGGATTGCCGCCGCCACCCAGTAGATGACCTTGCGGGCATCGTGGTCCACGATTCCATAGACCAGGGCCGCCAAAAGGTCAAGGATGATCAGCAGCAGGGGGAAAAGCTGGGATTTAGTCACTAGCCCTTCTCTCACTGGTTCGCAAGATCCTCGACGGCCTTCTGAGGGGTACTTCCTACTCCGCGAACAAGGGGCTTTCCCTGGTTCTGCTTGAGTACAACGGCATAGCCAAAGCGAAAATCGGCTTCAAGAACAAGCTGGTCGCGAAAGAGGTCAAGGGTGCGGTAAGTTTCTGGATTAGGCATTCTTGTCCTCCTTTTCGATGTTCAGGGAAATGTCGTTGAAGTTGAGGACGATGTTTTCCCAGGCTTCGCCGGAGTCCTTTACTACCTTGCGCTTGAAGTTTATGGACTGCTTGGTGGACTTGACGATGATGGATTCCTTCAAGAGCTTCATTGCCTTCTTCCATTCGTTGTCGTCAATTTCGAGGTGCAGGAGCTTCAGGAGCATGGCGGTGTTGACGCGACCCTGCTTATCCACGTTGAAGGCGTGAGTGATCACCTTGGAGAGGTTCTCGTCGATGCCGTTCAGACGGCCTGCGACCCACTTGTCCACGATGGTCTTGACCATCTGCAGGCGTTCATCGAAGCCGATGTTGTCGTCAATGCGGCGCTCTACGCAGAGGCTCTTGTCGAAGTTCTGGAGAAGGATATTGCCCTTCCACTTTTCCTTGACCTTGTTTTCCTTTGCGAGTTCGTCAAGGTACTTGTCAATGGAGGCGACGATCTTCACCTTTTCGGTCGCCATCTTTTCGGAGAGCTTGACAACGCTCTTGATGATGCTTTCTACAAGTGCGTCGCGCTTCTTGTCGATAGCGGGGATGTACTTATCGGGAACAGCCTGGCCGCGATCGTCGAGCCAATTTCCCTGGGAGTCTTTCTTTGCCATAGTATTACCTATCGGTTTGGGGTTTGTTCTTGTTGAATTGTTCTGGAGGGGTCGCCCCCATGGCCACCAGGGCCTTGATTAGAGTCTTTGCGTCGGCCTTTCCTATCCACTGGATGCAGGACACTCCAGTGAGCCTTTCACAGAAGGCGTTCAGGGCCTTCTTGCGGGCCTCCGATGTTTCCGCCCTGGAGACTTTGGCCCACATGGCTTCTATTGCCCTGAGCTGCGCCGGTGTGGCCTTGTGCTTTGCCCGGTCGCTTAAGTCTGCAAAGCCTCGCGCCTTGCCTGCAACCTGCGAACGGAGAAGCCTTATGAGTGCTGCCCTGGTCTGTGGCGAAAGGTCCTTGGAACTCTTGACACCGTACCGGTCCATAAGCATTGTCCTGTAGGCATCGTCATCCATACCGAGGAGCCTTGCGAGGCCGTGGATCTTCTTGAAGTCCTCGGCCCTCTTGTCTGCCGGGGTAGTCATTACTGGGCCACCACAAGCATCTGGGATGCTGCATCAAGGATTTCTGTATCGAGGGTGTCGCGGGCGTTGTTGCGCATTACCTCGGTACTCCAGAGCACAAGGTGGGAAAGCAGACGGAAGTTGCGACGGCAGAGCTTGGCGGCGTGTTCCACCACGTTGTCCTCGTACAGGCCGAAACGGCTTTCGATGTAGGCCTTGATATCGGCGTTATCCAGGAGCTTTGCACGGCAAGGGGCGGAAATGCGGGAGTTGAGCTGTGCGAAGTGCTGACGGTCGCCCTGCACGTTCTTTTCGAGGCGGGGCATACCACAGAGGGCAATGCCCACGCCCGCCTTGTCATGCACACGGCGGATAAGTTCCAGGGCACGGTAAGGCAGGTGTTCTGCTTCGTCAATGATGATCAGACGACCGGAGTCCTTCAGCTTCTGGTTTACGCGGTTCAGCTTGTCGTGAAGGCTTCCGCGACCTTCAAGGGTAAGGATGTCGCAGAGTTCGTCAAAGAGCGCCTTGGCGGTATAGCCGTGATCCGCTTCCACCATGATGACGGAGGGATGGGCCTTAGCAAATGCCTTGAGGGCCGTGGTCTTGCCGCAACCCGCGTCACCGGTGAGCATTCCGCATACCTGGTGTGTCAGCACAAGGGAACAGAACTTGTGGATGGTCTTGTAGGTCTTGGTGGGGATGATGCCGTCCTTTTGGCGGCTGCGTTCGCGTTCCGCTTCCGTTGCCAGGAAGTCCTTGACCTTTGCGACGATTGCGTCCACGTCACCCGTGTAGGTGCCCTTCAGGAAGTAGCTGAGGGTCGCTGCGGAAATGCCAAGAGCCTTGGCCACCTTCGTCTGGCTTGCGCCGGTCTTTGCGATATATTCGTTGAGATTTTCAATAGTAGCTTCCATTCTATCCTCGATGGTTTCTGGTGTAAATGGTAAGCCTCCGGAAGCGGTAATGACAATGGCTACAAAGAAGGTTTAAATGCTTCCATCGGCTTGAAATTCTAAAGGTCTTTCAGGAGTTCCTTGATATCGTTCTTGACCCGATACCAGGTCCTTACTTCCGGGTTGTTCGGCCCTACAGGTACGACACCCTTGTTTTTGATAAGCATGAGCGCCATTTCGACGTGCCTCTTTTGCGTAGGTCCGGCTACAGCCCTGTAGATTCTCAGAAGTGTCGTACTATCAAACTGCTGCATAAAGTAACCTAACCGTTTGCAAGTTCATCCCAGAGATCGCTAGGTGCTTCTTCCTCGAAATCTTCACCCAGCATATTGATAAAGTCCGCATTGCCAACCAACTTGTCTGCCTTGAGAACAGATGAATCCTTGTCGTGGCGAGTAAGGTGTGTAGGCCCCTGCGGGATGAAGATGTCCTGCGGTCCAACGGCGGTGCGCATTGCCCCGATGTATTCCTCTGCCTGTTCCTTCGTCATTTCCGGGACAATCTCCTTGAGAAGATTTTCTTCGTGACGCTTGCGGGCGACACCTTCCGCGATCTGTGCCTTGCCGATGGCATCGTCATCCTTGACCATGGCACCCACGGCCTGCTGCAGCGTGCATTCGCCAATGAGCTTTCTCTGGCTATCGTATGCCCAGGCAACACGCATATCGTCAGGATCGTAGCGAAGCATGACTTCGCGGCCCTTCCACACCGGCATCCATTCGGCCCAGTACCAGGCATCCAAAGCGGCAATGTGGAAACCCATGTGGACAATCTTCCCGGAAACAGTCCTGCTCGTGAGCAAAGACAAGGTCTCGCGGCTTACACGGCGCATAGGCTCGCGCTTTACAATGAGCTCGTTCCAGAGTTCGGAGCGGGTCTTACCCTCGTGAACCTTGCCCTGGCACGGAAGCCCGGGGAAAACCTCGCGGAGGTATCTGTCGGCAAGCTTTGCGAACTCGTCCCAGGTAAGGAAGTCGCCACTCTTGAGAACACCCTTCAAAGGCTCAGGCTTTTCGACTACGGTACCGCCCTTGAAGCTGTTGAACAGCCTATCAAAACCGTTTTTAATGACCAAAAACTGGCGTTCAATGATCTTTGCACGGGCGTTCTTTACGATGGCGAAGTGCATCTTGATATCGAGACGGCTTGCCAGGGATTCCGTGTACTGTTCGTCTTCGACGATCTTGTGACCACGGCTCTGGCCGGAGAAATCCTTGTTTCGGTATTCGCGACCGTTATCCACGTAGATTTCTTCGGGCAGGCCATAGCGTTCAATGCCGTTGCGGATAGCGCGTAAGGTATTCTCGGTGCCCGGGCTTGTATGGTGCAGGCACCAGCCCATAGGCATATAGGTACGAAAATCCATGAAAAGGGTGATGTAGCAAGTGGCGGGCTTTTCCTGGCCGGGGACCTTCACGAAAACGTCCCATGTACGGGTATCGCCCACCCACACCTGGCCCGCGTTCATGTCTGAATAGTCGCGGTCAAGGTGGTAGCCCTTGTTGTCGTAGAACTTCTTTTTACCCTCGCGGGCAAAGTAAATCACATCCGGGGAAACTTCACGCTGGAGCCTGCGGGTAAAGGCGGACTTGCTCGGGAAATCCTTGTCTCCCTTCACTTCGCCGCGGTCAATAGCCATGCCAAGCGCAATCATGCGGGCGGAAAATACCGAGAGCTTGTTTGCAGTAAGGTATGCCTGTTTGAAGTCGTCGAACCAGCGGTCCTTCACGGTGCTGCCCATGATCTCGCGGTGGTTGATAAGGGCGATCTTGCCGAAGTCTGCTACGACGGAACGCTGGCGGTAGATACTCTGCACCGAAGTCTTCATGTCGGTGTGGCTCTGGTTCCAGCTCTCCACGAACCTTTCGAGCTCGCGCGTGCCCTGGATGCCCTCGCACTTTGACAAGATGACAGACCACTTGTCGAAATTCTTCTTGCTTCGACTTGTGGCGCGTTCATAGGCGCGGTTGGTGGACTCGATATCCTCCTGGGTAGGGGCCACTGCCTGCACCTCTTCCACCTCGGGAAGCGTCTCCAGGATATAGCGGTCGCAAGCCTCCTTCGGAAGGCTCCTGGCATTGATCTTGATCACCTTGCGGCCATTCTCCTCTTCCCACTTGTATTCCCAGAGAGAAAGCCTGTTGCGTACATGCCTCTCGGAAATCTTAAGGAGTTCGGAAACCTTAGACGTACTGATCCAAATCGGCTTCATAAGACTACCCGCGGACTGCACCGGTCTTGATAAGATGATTGAGCAGCGCACCGCTATGGATGCACTTTCCGCAGGTACGCACACCGTTCACGGTGACATGGGAGACACCGTCGCAGATGACGCAGCGGTAAACCTTGTCGCGGACAATCTTGTATGGAATCACTTGTTCAGATTTGAGAAGAGTGGAATCAATCATGTTCAAGTTCCTTAGGCCATGGCCTTGATGATAAGGTTCAAGTGTTGCAGCTGGTTCGTGGCATCGTCCAGCGCATTGTGTGCAGTCTCGGTTACGGCGGCTTGATGTCGCTGTAGATGGACTTCACGGTACGGAAGCAGCGTTCGTTCCAGAACTTCCAGGGCACATTCATGCCCGCCTTCCTGAACGCGTTCGCAAGAATCGGGATATCGAAGCTCGCGCCGTTGCTCCAGATGGTAAACTTGTCGGTGAAGTTGGTGGCAAGCCACATGGCGAAATCCTTAAGCACCGTATCGAGCCTGAGCGACTTCTTCTGACCATCGACAATAGCCATGCGGGCACCCTCGCCCTGGCGGAACCACCACATCAAGGTGTCGGCATCCACCTGGCAGCCATAGTCCAGGGAGTCGGCAATCGCGATGTGCTCGTAGAAACTCTTGAGTTCGCCGCCCCGGTCATAGCCGCAGGCACCCACCGAAAGAATCACGCAGTCGCTAGAAGTGCCAAGGGTCTCGATATCCACCATTACGTTCTCAACAGCCTGGATTGACATTTGCATCCTCCATTTCGCGTTCGCCCTTGGGCGGAAGGCAGCTCTTTTCCAGATGCTTCAAGGTCTCGTCAACGATCCAGGGCATATTCTTGAGCATCTTCGCCTGGATAGAGTAGAACAGGAACTTCGCTTCCACATTGTCCTTGTTGAGCTTGTGGATGCGCTGGCACAGATGCTGCGCATATACGATGAGCTGCTTTTCGAGAACCGTGTGACCAGGCTCGCTTGCAAGCTTCTTCAAGACATATTCATTCATGTTAAAGTTCATATCCCTAGTCCTCCAGAGTTTCGAGTGCCTTGGCCACCAAAAACTTCACGAACTCCTTGTTGTTCGGGAAGGTGTGGCCCTGGTCGTAGAGACGCTTCTTGGCGGCGTTGATCTTGTCGGTAAGCGGACGCGGGAAGGACACGCTCTGGAGATTGCAGGGGAACAGTTCCAGCTGCACGGGCTCCACACCTTCGGAAGGCTCCACCTGGGCGGGTTCCGCGGGCTTGTAGTCGATCTTGCGGCTCACCTTGTACTTGCCGGTCTTGCGGATGGAAGGGAGCACATCCTCAACCACCCACTTTTCGAAGCTGCGGGCTTCCGGCATGTGGGACCGCATGATGAGGCGGTAGAGGTCCGGTTCGGAAATGGCGATCATGCTCTGGGTGCCGCCGTTGGTCTTCACTGTGATCTTCTTGGCAAGCTCCTTGCCGTCTTCAAGTTCAGCGGTATCGTACACCTTGTTGCAGTGCTGCTTGATGACGGATGCGGTTCCCTTGGTGTAGCCAAGAATCTTCACCACATCGTCGGCCACGAACCAGACATTCTTGTTTTCGTCCACGCTCATGCGGATATCCTCGCCGTTGAACATGCGGTAACGGATGCGCAGGGCCTCGGCGGTATTCTGGTCAAGTTCTTCTTCCTTGACCTCCACCAGGGCGTTTTCGGTGGTGGAAGGGTGGACCAAATCGGTCCCCCCTTCGGTGGAAATTTCTTCTTCGATGTCGATAGGGGACTTAAGCATTTTCTGTTTCCTTCTTGATGAGATTGAGTTCTTTAAGGATGGGTTCCAGCTGGAGGTTCTTGCGCCATCCGGTGGCCACTTCCCTTATATACTGGGCGCTGTAGGCCTTTCCGGCCCTTTTGGAGACTTCCTGAGCGGCAGCCGTCCATGAAATTTTCGTTACAGTAAGATTTGCTTCCATTTCGGTTCGCTATCCTTTTTATTAGTTTTTTGTAGTTGTGTTAATCACCACTACAAAACCAAAATTAATCAAAGATTAATCAAATGTCAAGAGAAAATTCACAAAAGATTAATTTTTCTTCAGAAGATGTTCGTAAATTCGCCTCCGAACGTTATGGTACGTTGAAAAATTTCGCTAAAGCTATCGGCGTAAGTCAGCCAAATTTGACGCAAAGTCTATCTGGGAAGAGACCTTTTGGAGCATCCTGGCGAGAAAGACTTGATGAAGTCGGTTTTTTTGAATGGTTGTCTCCAATTAACAAAGAATTAATCAAAGATGAATTAATCAATGTTGAAACAAAATTAAACATTGACATCGACGGAGCCATAGAGCTATCCAACACGCCAGCACCCCGCCTGGCGCAGCTCATGGGCGTAAGCGCCGCCATCCTCGACACCTGGCGCACAGGTGCTTCCACCCCCACGCTTGAACAGCTGGTCAACCTGTTCAACCTCACCGTCGCCCTGGGCCTATCCGCCCGCCACGCACCCCCGAAACCCCTGGATACAGCCGAACCCACCGACGAACCCACCGCGCCCATGCCCCCCGCCCAAGCCACCGCATAATCGGCAACATCATCTACATCGAGAGGTAAGCCAATGAAACGAGACATGGACCTGATCCGTGAAATTCTGCTTGACATTGAAAAAGTTCCTGCTGGTGGCTTTTGGGATGTAGATGCGTTTGCCGTCAATCGTGACCGCAACGAAGTCCTTTACACTCTAAGGATAATGGAACAGCATTCCATGGTTAGCGAATGTACTTCCGAAACTATGGACGGCCTGGATTTTGTCGGGAATGCGGTCTGCATTCTTCCGGCTGGCTACGACTTCCTTGATGCGAGCCGAAACAATACCGTGTGGAAAAAGTTCAAGGACAAGGTGAAGAACGAGGGTATTTCGTTTACCTTTTCTATAGCCATAAAGCTCCTTAAAAAATTAGCGGAAGAAAGTGTGCTTGGATGATGTCGTAGAGCTTCATTGCAGCAAGGACGATCACTGCGCAGTTCACGAAGAACATGAACAGGAATATCCGCATGAATGTTCCTTCGACTTTCTTGAAATCATCGGTTTCAAGTTTGCAGTCTTCCTTAAGGCTGCTCACCCATATTGCGGGCCATGTGAACTGAGCGGCCAGAAGGAGTATGATTTTTGATATGATGGAATTCTTTTTTTTCATTTTGATTTTTCCTTTTTTGAGGTTGTATGCCTACTAAAGTTCAAGTCATATACGATACCGTCCACACCACCGTGTTCGACACCGTGAGGGTCGTTCTGGATGCCTCGTTCACTCCGCAGCTCCTCCGCGACTCCCAGGAGTTCTACAGCAGCGCGTTCGGCGATTTGCTTACGGTGTTTGTATGGATTTCTGGAATATTCACTTTTGCCGTTAGCGTTGTATTCGCCTACAAGATTTATGTTGAAAAAACTGCGATAAAGAAGGCTGTAAAAGAAGCTAACGAGAAAGCCGACGAAGAAATCGAAAAAAGGCTTGACGCCCTTTCCAAGAACATTTTTAATTTGAGAGAATCCGTTTATACAAGTTTCTTTGCTCAGGCTAAACAAAGTGAATATGATTTCAAGGCAAGAGTCTCTTTGCTGACAATTATACTTTCCGACATAAGTCTTCACTTTGACAAGGTTTTCTTGGTACAAGCCTTTACGGCAATTGAAATTCTTTCCGAAATTATTGAAACTGCTGTGAATATGGGGACACCAGAGAAAATTGTTCACGCTATTCTGACCTATGTAGAAGCCATTGAAAAATTCACAAAAGAAATTCAAGTTAGTACCAATGTGGAAGAGGCGAAAAAAGAATTAGACAATGCCAAAAGAACACTTGACGCTATTGAAAAAATCAAACCTGTTCTAATGAAATATTGCAAACAGAATTAGACCGATTCCGAAGAGCATCATTAGCATCGGTAATGCATAAGTAACGTACCATGGAGATTCTGGGTCAATTTTAATTTCGTTCTGACGAAAGAAAATGATCATTGGGGTTCCTTTGTTTGTGCTTGTTGATTTTTGAATTATTTTGTGCTATATTTAGGGCACAGGATGAGTAGCGTCTGGGATTCCCTTACAATTGATGACATGCCGAACGAGGATCTTAAATGGGTTGCCCGTACTATTTCCATTGATGTGGCAAAGCGCATCTGGAAGCGTTTCAGCGGCAATCATGTAGCCTGCCCAGCCAGGATGAGCCCGGATGCAGTGCGCCGCTATATTCGCGAGAACTGCACCAAGAGCGTTCACCAGCTTGCGTTCGAGACAGGCGTAAGCGAACGCACAATATACCGCTATCTTAACTTCCGCGAGAAGCCCGCAGCGGTCGTCGCCCAAAAGAATATCCAGATAAGTCTGTTCGATCATTAGCGCCCCAGCGTGTTCCCGGTGATGTGCATGACCATCATCTTTTCCATTGCCTGGATGTCTTCGTCCTGGAGGATCATATAGGGCCTTGCAGGGATGTCTGAACCGGGGTGGTTTACCTTTTTCCTGAATATGCCTAGGAAGTGCAGGGCCTTTCGGTTCTTCGCCCTGATTTCGTGGGGCCTTGTCTTGCCGCCAAAGTGGAGAATGTGGGCGTATGGCAGCTTGCTTGTCATGATGGTGGTTCCGTCTTCGTCCACGGTGTAGTGGATTCCCTTCATGAGAGCGCCGGTTCCTATCAAGGTCTTGCCCTTGGTCTTCTTTGATTTTGTCCAGGCATTGGGGCGGCCTCCGTTGATAAAGTTCTGCCTTATGCTCTTTACTGCAAGGTTGCCGATGGCGGCAAGGACGGGCTTCGGGTCAATGGCCTTGTCGTGCATCTGCCTTACCAGTCGCTCGAAATTGCGTTTGTCTAGTCTTGCGTTGATGATTTCTGGCATGGGGTTGATATTCCGCTTGAAAAGAGGTATATTATGGGGAGAGGTTAAGTATGATTGAAGTTGGTCCTGAAGTAAAAGAAAGACATTGTTTTTACAAAGAAAAGAAAAGCGATAAAATTTGGTGGGTTGATTTTTTTGATGAAATTGGCCGACTCGCAGTTTCGTTTGACAGAAAAACTATACTCAATCTTTTTACAGATTATCCTCATAAGTTCACTCCAGAACAAAAAGAATTGTTCGATAAAGAAAATCCTTACTGGGCAAGATTTTTAGGGTAGTAACCAGTTACTTTGGCACTTCTCTTTTTTGGTTTTTAGGATCAGTGTTTAAATAGCCTAGCAATTCCTTAAAATTCGGAGAGTCGCTTATTTTAGAGGTCTCTATTAAGACTTCTTTTTGAAGGAACTTTTCTCCTTCGAGCTTACGAGTTTTGGTAGTTCTAAATCGCTTTTTAAGAACATTTACTGTTAATGGATGAAATCCATTTTCATCAATGTGTTTGCTCTGTGTTTCAAGGTATTCAAATTTCTTTCCCGTTTTCCTTATGATCGCGGCGTGTTCGCCACTTGTGTAGAAGTATTCTTTTCCTTCTTCAACATTCCGCAATAGTCTGTCCGCGATTTTAAAGCCGTTATAATCACATTCAACGAATCCTCCTGCTTCGGCTATTTTTTGACTTGTTGTATATTGACCAAATAACCACCTGCTGTCAGCGCCTCTAAAATCTCTGACATCATATCCACACTTGTTTCCGATATATGTTAGAGCCTGTGATGCGCAAGATCCAATCGTCAAATCATTTCCGCTTATTTTTTGAATAATTTCATCTTCTGAAAGTTGAGTGCTCATTATCGCTGGTTCTAAATACTCTACATTAAGTTTTTTGAACTTATCGATAATTTCTTGATAATTGTTTTGTCGCAGTGTTTTTTCGTCTTTCTGACCGCCCTTTGCTGACTCCCGGTCAATAACATCGGACGGTTCCTTATTCTTTGCTTCCGGGAACTTGTCAAACAGCTTTGCCCTTTTCTCCTGGTACTGTTCGCCAAGTCGCTGGTTTTCAGCATCAGCGTCGCCTATGCTGTAGTCCCAGTTTTCGCCAATGTTCGTGGTGTCGCTTGGTGATGTCGGGGCCTTGGTTTCTTTTTCCATTCCAGAGTCCATTTCGTACTTGCTGATGAACTCCTTTTGGCAAAGGCAGCCAAACCCGTTGGGCGGGCTGTGCTTTTCCCACCAAGGGTCGTTTACCGGGAGGACTGTTCCGTTCCATGCCTTGTGTTCCTCGCGGCTCCCAGGGAGCATCATGCAGACATACTTTGCGTGCGTGAATACATCGGGCAAGGCTCTTGCCTGGCGTTCCTGCGCAGCTGCAGCAGCCGTGATGACATTAGTCTGGTAAATGACCTTTGAACGCCAAGCTCCGTATTTGGGCCTCTGCATTTTTGCGTCGAAGCTAGGGTCGGATGCCCGCCATTTGCTTGCAATGTTGTAGAAATTGTCCCGGAAGTCCTGGAGGGTGTCGCCCTTTTCAATGGCCCTTTCAACGGCCTTTCGGAAATCAAGAAGGATGTCTGCACGCATCGCTCCTGCAACGGTGAAGGCACGGGTGTGCATAGCGCCTTTCAGATCATTCCAGCGCTTTGTCGGAAGGTTGATTTTCTGCTTGATGTAGTCAACGGCTTCCTTGTATTCACCCTGCTTGAAATCCAGTTCCTTAGCCACTGATGATACCTGCTTTCTTTAAGATGGAGAAACGGCCCGCAAGGTCTGCGGCAATGAAGGCCTGTTCCATTTCCTTGGCTATGTCTTCCATGGGCATTTCGGCATAGCAGTCGATAAGCTTGTCGCGAACTTCTTCAAGGCTCTTGGCGTTTGCTACCAGTTCGCGGATGGGCGCAAGGATATCTACCTTGTCGCAGTTTTCGGCAAGCTGTTCTGCAAATGCGTTGGCCTGTTGGCGAAGCTCTGCGCTTGTGTTGCGGACTCCCGGTTTCTTAGGCTTTGGGGTGTGCTCTGCGAAGCTGCTTCCGGGTTCGTCTTCGGCCATGGTGAAATACTTGGAGTCGATACCGTAAGTGTCAACGATGTAGTCCTGGTTGAACCTTACGCCCAGTTCCTTGAGCGACTTGTCGCGTTCGATGCGGGATCCTTGCAGGTCTTCCGGGAGGATGATCTGCATCCAGGGAATGTCTTTTTCTGTGGGCCAGTTGATTGCATAAATCCAGCGGATGAGCTGGTTGATGCTGGACTCAATCATTGCGGCATCGTCCATGGCGAGGTTTTCTCGGACTTCATTGTGTACGGTGGCCATTGCCTGTGTGCCGCCGGAACTTGTCTGCTCGGTGGTGAGAGTTTCGCCAAGCCAGGCCTTGCTCATTTCGGAGTCTGCCCAGTGCACAAGTTCCATGTACGGGCTTCCTGCTGTCGCATGGGTTTCCAGGAGTTCCACGGTTCCAGTCTGCGGGATAACGGCTACGGCGTCGCGTACAAGGCCGCTGAGCATTTTCAGGAAGGTGGTTTGCTCTGTTTCGGTGGCGCTTGCGGGAACCTTGCCGATGGCCTTGGGCATTCCGAATTTTTCGGCATAGATCATGAAGAACTTGAGACCGCCCTTCTTGAAGGCCATTGGCCAGAAGCACTTGGAACAGACGGGTACGCCATAGGGGTTGCTTGCGGTGGGTCGGTTCCTTGTGACAAGGAACTTCATGTCGGGTACAATGGTTCGGTTGTTGTTCTTGTCCTGGAAGAGCAGCTTGCCTTCATCGTCGAACTTGAACCATTCCTGTTGGCGGTCCTTGATTGCTGTCGGCAGGATGAGCACGCCCATTTCGGTTTCCACGGTATTCCAGACGATTTCGTGGACTGCGTATCCGTAGCCGATGGCTTCGAGCATCTGTAAGATTGTGTTGCGGAGTTCCAGGTTCCAGAGGTGGTCCTCGATGACCTTTGCCTTCTTGGCGTCGCCCTTGCTTCCGTCGATTGTCCATGGACGGCTAGATATTGCGGCGAAGCGTTTCTGCTTGACCGCGTCGTGGTGGCCGTCGTTGTATTCACGGTACACCTTGATGTTTCCGCCCTGTTCCTTCAGGATTTTGTCGGGGTTTGGCAGATAGTCTTCGCTGGCTACGAATGTGGCTACCGCGCGGGTTGCAATTTCGGTTGCGAGGCGGAGCTGCTTGGCCCCGTTTTGGGTGTCGCTGGGCGTTTTTCTGTTCTTTTTGCTCATACAGTCCTCAGTGGTTTTCTAATCGCGTTGAAAAGCCGTTCAAACTCGTTGAAAAATGATTCTTTTTGGTTCGGTGTCCGTTTGCTTGTCTTTTGACAAAAACGGCTTAGACGGGCCTTTACGGGGCTTTTTCTAATACCCCCCGAAATTCATGGATTCGCGGCTGAACGGATTTGCGGTTTTGACGAATACCGGGCCGCCTTCGCCAGCCACTTTTGCGTGGTTGCAGAGTGCTGCCGCCCAGAAAAAGTCGCCATGGCCCTTGTCGGTGCTCTGCGCATCGTAGCGCACATTGCCGGATGGCGTGACTATCTTTCGGACGGAGTGGAATGATTCCAGCTGCTTGTCGTCTTCGCGTCCGTCAATGTCCGGGAATTTCGGATTCTTGGGGAGTACGATTTTCTGGTCTTCGAAAGCCCGCAAGAGTGTGAGCGCAAGGTCTGCCTTGACGGTGCCTGTAAACAGAACGCCTTCGACCTTTACGCTTCCGAACATTTCGATGGCTTCCTCGGTGTACTGGTCGCCGCATCCGGTGCGGTCGATGCAGGCGCGAACGAGGTTCGGTAGTGCCAGGTACCTGTAGAGTCTTTGTTTCAGGTAGCTCCATTTTCTGTTCTGTATGGCTTCCACGGCTCGTGTCACAAGGCGGTCGCCAAAGTCTTCCATGACGTAGATTACGAAAAGGTGGCGGTGGCGTGCAACGTCGCAGCCCAGGTAGAGGTTCCCCTTTGCCTGTTCCAGGCCTAAGATTCCTTCCTGTTCGCAGCTGTGGATTAGGTCATAGCTGAGCATGGCCTTTGATTCGTCCTGCGGGTTACAGCAGTATTCCTCTTGCCAGATGGCTTCGGTCATACATCCGCGATGTTCGTTTTCGAGCCATTCCTCGCGTTCCTTCTTGGTGAGCTTTCGCCCGCAAATTCTATCGGCGACACCTTCTTCTACGGCGAGCTGGATTGGTACTCGGTGGACGCTGTAGTTGATTTCCCCCTTTAGTACCTTCTGGATGAGCTGATAGAACAGGGAGTTTACACCGTTGTGCGTTGATAGGATTCTGATGGAGTAGCCCCACATGGCGGCAGGCTTTGCCGCTGCCCACATCTTCATGTCGTTGTCATGATGTGCAGCTTCGTCCCATACGATTTTACCGCCCTTGGAGCGGAATGCCTTCGGATTACTGGATAGGACATAGATTTTCGAGCCGTTGTTGAACTCGATAACCTTGGATTTAATGCCCTTGTCCTCGTCGGCAAATTCGCATTCTTCCACTTCGCCGTTGTCAATTTCGGCCAAGAGCTTTGCCAATGCGTTGAGCTTTGTTATCCAGTTTTCGCAATAGTCGATGTATTCGCCCGCGGCGGTCATGTCGGCGGAAGAGAAAAACACTTTGAGTCCAGGCTGTTCGATGCAGTCAACCACATCTTCGAAGCTCTGGACCCATGTGCCACCGATGCGGCGGGACTTTTCGAAAATTTTAACCTTGCTCTTGTCGAGGAGCCAGCGTTTCTGGTAGGGGAAAAAGAGTTCTTCTAGCTCTTTGGACATAGGCCGAACATTTCCTTTGCTTTCTTGATGGCGATTTTCTGCCGTTCTTCGGGGGATGTTTCGCTCTTTTCCTTCTTGGGTGCCTTGGATTCGTATTCACGGCACTTTTCGGCTGCACTGATGAAGCGTTCCAGGTCTGCAACACGCTGGCTGGAAACGGGAACTCCGTTGAGTTCGTCCTGCTTGATTCTCCTGGTCTTGATTTCTACGATGTCGAAAAGACTGTGGTGGCAGTAGCTTTCGCTTGTGCCAAGGCGGGTTCGTTCCAGGTCCCATTCTCCCGCAGCCTTCCAGTTCTGGAGTGTGCGGGTAGAGACTTTAAGTTCGCGGCTGATTTCTGCGAGGGTGAGCTGATGGATTACGTACGGTTCCTTTGCCTTTGGCTCTACATCCTTCTTGCTCATTGGTTCCTCCCGGAGTGTTCGATGCAGCAGGCCCTGATTGCTTCCATGGCGTGCTTCTGGTCGTCGCTGTACTTTTGCAGCAGCGCTTCCCAGCGCACCTGGTCATTGGCAGCGTTCTTTTCCCACTTTGTGTTTTCGTTCGAATAAAAGACCATTAGCATGAGCGCAAAGATGATGCCCACGCCAAACTGTTTCATGGCCTCTTTCCAGAAATTCTTGTCCATATAGTACCTCCGCCCAAACTTAATGAAAGACCTCTGACAAAGGACATGACAGTGTCATGACCTAAGTCGGTGTGGTTCTCGTAGATTTGGGGCATGAACAAGAAGAAACTGAAATCTGATGAATTGCAGAGCTGCTGGATTGAAGCTTTCAAGACCGGCGAAGTGACCGACATGGCTGGCAATGTCCACAACTTTTCGGAGAGCGATCTTGAAGAGCTGAACGAGGGTATTCACAACCAGGTCAAGGGTGGTTACCAGCCGCCCATGGTCAAGGGCCACCCGAATGTCGATGATCCGCGCGTTGCAAGCATTGTCGATAGTCGTGTATCTGACAAGGATGGCGGCAAGGTGCTTGAAGTCAAGGTTGACGATGTTGACAGTAATTTTGCCGAAGAGGCGAAGGCTGGCAACTACAAGTACGTTTCTGCAGCCATCTACAAGAGCCTTAAGAAGGGTTTGCGACATCTTGGCGCTCTCGGGGCTGTAGCACCGGCCATGAAGGGAATGGCCCCCATCTGCTTTGGCGAGGGAAACTTTGCCGAAATTGACCAGGGGGAATCCGAGCAGGACGTGTGCGTTTTTGCCGAGTCCTACTCCTGGGACCGCCTGGTGCCGCGTTCCGTTTTTGAACGCCTTGTGTATAAGCTTTCCAGCCTTGCAGGGCTTTTTCGCTCCCAGCGCGAACTTTTGATTGAACAGAAGAGTATCGAGGAAGCTGACAAGATTTACCCGGAAAGCCTTATCAAGGATTTGGAAAGTATTCCGGACACTTTGCGTGATGATGATTCCTGGCCGAAGCAGAATCCGCCAGCACCTCCCGCAGAGTCTGCATCGAACTTTGCTGCTGAAAACCCGAATGGTGAACCTGCCGTAGAAGGCACTGACAACGGTGCCACGGCAGGGGAACCTTCGGACAACGAAACTACCGGTCACGAACGCTCAGGCGGTGGTGATCCGAAGCCTACAACTCCCTCCCCGAGCGAACCGACTTCTAGTGGTGTAGGAGAAGGTAATTCCGACGAGACGGAGCGGCTTCGCGACGAGAATGCGTCGCTCAAGGCAGAAGTTGAATCTCTTAGGGCAGACAAGCTTGCTGCCAAGAGAACCGCTGCCAGCGCCGCGTTCTCCGAGACTTTGGATGCCGCCATTGCCGATGGACGCTGCAACCAGGATTTGAAGAACACTTTTATGAAGGTCTTCGGAATGGTACAGTCTGTGCCTGTGGATGGTGACGGTTGCTTTGGCGAAGGCGAAGAACGCGTGAACCCTGTAGATGTTTTGAGCAATGCCGTGAAGGCCTTGCCCAAGATCGTCGCTCTTGGGGAGTCCGTAATGTTCGCAGAAAAGCCTACCGTAACGGCATCTCAGCGTATTAGCCAGTACATGGCAGAACAGGAGTCGAAGGGCCGTAAGCTGACTTACGCCCAGGCCGCCTCTGAAATCTTTCACTAACAAGGAGTTCCCATGAAGGGTAACATTCTCAACTTCACTGCAGAAAATGCAGTCCCCGCCTTCCGCTTTGCCACTGTAGGCTCTGCGGATGGTAACGTAAAACTTGCTGCAGCCGGTAATGCCGTTATTGGCGTATCTACCGATGTCGATACCGATGTAGGCCATCCTTGCGATGTGCAGCTCGACGGCATTGCCCGCGTCGAAGCAGGCGGCGCTGTTACTTACGGCGGCATGATTGGTGCTGGCGAAAACGGCAAGGCAGTTGCTGTTGCATCCGGCGAAGCTATCGGCATGGCTCTTGATAGCGGTGTCGCTGGTGACGTAATCCGCGTACTCATCGTGCGTTCCTATGTGGCCCCGGCTGCTTCCCAGGAAACTTAAACCAAAGGACAAAAAAACATGAAGAAGATGACTAAAATCGCTCTCGTGCTTATTTCTCTTGTGTGTGCCGTTTGCGCTTTTGCTGGCACCGACACACTTACCGCCTGCGGCGTTCCGCAGATCGTTTGCGACCTCTTTGGCGCATCTTCCGGTGCCTTGACCGCTGGTACCATGCTGTTCCCTGTTACTGAACAGCAGACCGGTATCGTCATTGCCTACCAGAACAAGAAGATGATCGCCGATGAAGTGATGCCTATTGACAAACTCGAAGGCAAGGAGCTTTCCTTCAAGTATTTCAAGCGAACCCTTGGTGATGCCTTTACCGTGCCCGATACCAAGGTGGGCCGTGCATCTGAACCGAACCTTATCCACCTATCCGGTGAAGAAGTTGCCGACTTCGTTGTTGCCCATGGTCTTGAAGACTTGATTCCCAAGGAAGACCTGGAACGCGTTGTCGATATGTCCCGTTATTCCAACACTCGCCTTGAATACATGATGAATCTCTTGCTTCTTGGCCGTGAAAAGGAAGTTGCCGATATTGTGCAGAATGCCAGCAATTACGGCACCGGCTGTAGCCATACCTACGAAAATGCCGAAGGTATGGGCGCTACTGGCTTCGATATCGTGGCAACCATCATGGAATACCTTGAAAAGCCGTTTGCCCGCCCGAACATCCTTGGTATGGGTGCAGCTGCTTATCACAAGCTCCGCATGGACCCGAATGTGCTCAAGGCTATCTACCCGACCAGCAACGGTTCCGGCGTGGCTACCCGTCAGCAGCTCTGCGAACTCTTCGAAGTGGATAAGATCATCGTTGGCGAAAGCCGCGTGAACACCACCAAGAATTCCAAGACTCCGACCCTTGAACGCTGCTGGGGTTCCAACATCTGGGGTCATTACCAGGAACCGCTTTCCAGCCTCAAGGAAGGTATTGCCTGGGGTATTACCGCCCAGGTTGGCGACCGCATTGTCGAAGTCATCGACAAGCCTGAAAAGGGCCTTAAGGGTAGCGAACTGGTCAAGGTTGGCTTCTACCAGAAGCCGGTCGTAACCGCAAAGGATGCAGGCTTCCTGCTCAAGAACGTGGTCAAGACTGCCTAAGGGTAAAAAATGAACTATTGCACGCTAGAGGACATTAGGGGCCATGTGCCGGATGCTCGTTTGGTAGAAGTGACGGATGACCTCACACCAAACGCCGATGGGGAAATCAAGCAGGATATCGTGGGAAAGGCCATCGAGGAAAGTTCCACCCTGATTGATGCCTACATTGGAAAACGCTACAGGCTTCCACTTCCTAGTGTCCCTAGCGTGCTCCGTTCTGTTTGCGTTGACTTGAGTATCTACAATCTCTACGAAAGAATTACGGAAATGAACATTTCCGAAGGGATGAAGCTCAGGTATAACAATGCTATCGCTCTGTTGAAGCGAATTGCCGATGGCGAAGCATCCATTGGCCTGGAAGATGGTAATAAGGCTGAAGAAGCCGGATTTAAGGTTATGGGTACCAATACGCCCGCCATGTTTACTCTTGAATCCATGAGTTCCTTATGACCAATTCCGATATCGAAATAAAGATTCTTGAACTTTTTTGTTCTGACAAGACGGGTCCTTTCAAGGCTGTAGATGTTCAAAGGATTCTGCCCGCTCTTGTGCGCCCTGGCATGGCTGTAGCCGTCATGTCCGGCGAATACGAGGTTCCGGATAATTCCGGGATCATCAAGGAGACTGCAAAGGTTGTCGTTTCCGTTGTTGTCAAGAATGTGGCTACCGAAAGCGAACGCAGAAAGACTATGCACCCTGCGGTAAGCTATGTGGTGCGAAAGCTGCACAATAACGACCTTGGCCTGGACATTGAACCTCTTGAAGCCAAAGGCTGGCGTGAGGTTACCGATGAAAATTACTTGTCCGAAGGCGTGATGGTGTGCGAAATTGACTTTAGAACGAGCATCGATGTTCATACCGAAGAATCCGAAAAGGAATATCGCGTGCTTGAATCCATCATGAGCAGCTTCACGGAAGGTGAAGAAACTGTTCTTGAAGGTGAAGTGGATTTTAACAAAATGGGGTAAACCATGACGATCAAAACCAATATCCCGGAAACCAAGATTCCGGGTTCCTACACCGAGTACAACTACTACGCAGGCCCTAACGGCCTCCCGGCAAACGTCCAGAAGATTCTTCTGATTGGTGACGTGTCGGAAGAAGGCTCGCTCGAAGCGAACAAGCCTACTGCAGTATATACTGAGGTGGAAGCCTTGAACCTTGCCGGTGCAGGCTCCGTGCTGCATCAGATGTACCAGGCGGCAAAGAATGCCTGGAAGTATGCCCAGATTACCCTGCTTCGCCATAGCGCGGTTGCTGGCAGCAAGGCCCTCTGGAAGATTGCCGTCGAAAATCCTGAAGGCAAGGACGGTGCAACCGCTGCAGGTTCTGTAAGCGTTTTCTACAACAAGAGCCGCGTCTCTGTGGGTGTCGCCGTTGGTGATTCTGCAGAAACTGTCGCCGCAAACCTCGTTCTTGCCGTGAATGCTGACACTTCCGCGCCGTTTGTCGCGTCTGCTGACGAAGGCGAAGTCACCCTTACCGCCAAGAGCAACGGTGCCTACATTTCTGCCGCGAAGGGTGGTGTGAAGGTTTCCGTTTCCACCAAGGGTACAGACATTGCCGTTGGTGAACCTGACCTTACCGCTGGCGTTGGCGAAGTGGATATCAAGTCTGCTCTCAAGGCAGCTTTCCCGGAACGCTACCACCTTATTGCCTTGCCTGTGTGCGATGCCGATAACTTGACCCTGCTCAAGGATCATCTTATGGATGCAGCCGCCCCGCTTGAACAGCGTGGCCAGCGCGGTATTGCCGCCGTCGTGGTGGACGGTGTGAATGCCGCCACCTCCATTGCGAAGGCCAAGAACTGTGAACGCCTCCATATTGCAGCCGTGAAGAACTCCATTCCGTCTGCCGCCTGGGAAATTTCTGCTGCTCTTGCCGCTGTATTTGCAAGCAACTCCCAGCCGAATGTTCCCATGAACGATGCTCCTATTTCCGGTCTTGGCATCCCTGATACCAATGACAAGTGGAGCGGCGAAGAACAGGACGGTCTTTTGAACGGTGGTGTGATTCCCCTGATCGAAGAAGAAAGCACCCTCTGCATCGTGCGTGCTGTGACCACTTGCAGCATGAAGAATGGTGTCCGATTTGAAAAGCTGGTCGATACTGGCGTTATCGCGACTCTTGACTACTTCCGTGATTCCATCCTTGCAATGCACAAGATCAAGTACAAGAACCAGGTTATCCACGAACTTCTCCCGGATGCCCTCAACGAAGACAATATCGCGACCGCTCGCCAGCTTGAAAAGGCTCAGCTGCTCCGCTTTATTGATCGTTACGAATCTGCTTTCCGTGTGGAAGAATCTACCGACATTCCGGGCCGTCTGATCTGCCAGATTCCTGCCCCTGTCGTTCCTGGTCTCAACCAGATTTACTCCACCATTGACCTTTATCTCAACTAGGAGCTGATATATGGCTAAAATCTCCCATTGCACCGTTCTTGTCAACGGCAAAAAGTACACCGGCATTTCGAAATTCAAGGAAAAGGAAGTCGAATTTAAGGCAGAAGTCGATACCATGGATGGGACTTCCGTGGTTGATATTCCGAGGAAGCACGGCTTTGAAATGACCTACATTCCGGATAAGGGTGCCGACCTTGACGTGTTTTCTGCCGAATTTGACGGAAACGCAACCGTCATCGTTCAGTATACTGGCGGCAAGAAGGTGACTTATACCGGGTGTAGCCTTTTGAAGGAAACTCCGAATGAACTTGACGGCAAGACCGCCAAGGAATATGCCCTTGACTTCCACGCCGAAGATCGTAAGGACAGCTGATGAACGAATTTGTGAAGAACATTCGCGAAGCTTCCGACGAAAGCGCCGATGAAATCATTGAGCAGATCAAGGCGTCCCATAAGGTGAGCCGTGTCATTGGGTGGCCGGGTCATGAGGATATCAAGGTCGAAATGCGTCTCTTGAACATGTCTGAATGCCGCCAGGCCAAAATTGACAATCAGCTGGAGTTCAAGAAGGCTGGCATTGAACTTTCTGTCGCCAACCTTGCCGATTATAGGGAAGGGGAAGTAGTCCATGGCTTGTGGCGCGCTTGCTACAATCCTGCTACAGGTGAAAGGATTTTCCGTAATGCAGAAGACTTGCGTAAATCTTGCACCCCCGAAGAATTGCTGTACCTCTCTGGAGAGTTCAATGGTTTTGTTGAGGAACAGGACCCGAATATCAACAAGTTGAGCGATGAAGACTTTGAATCTTTGAAGGAACTGCTAAAAAAAACGCCGGACCAGATTCAATTGAAAGTCACAAACTTGCCTTTAGCCTGGAGGCTTCTGCATACTTTGGTTGCCCAGCAACCCAAATAACCGATGCCCAGTGGCTCCTGGTCTTTGCGCTTAAGGGGCTTCTGGGCAAATCTACCACACCTAAGGACGACGGGGACTTCGCCATTGTCGACAACAAGTGAACTTACACTAAGGATTGGGGCAGACCCAGCCAAGCTTCAGAATGGCCTTTCCAGGTCAACTAAGGCTGTGGATAATTTTGCCACAAGGGCCAAGGCGAGCATTAGCAGGCTTGGCGGTGCAATAAACGGTGTTGCCGACAAGCTGGTGACCCCGTTCAATTCGCTCCTGCTTGGTGGTGGTATCGGTATGGCCATGAAGAACGTGGGAGACCTTTCTCAGTCCCTCATGTACTATGGAATGGCAGCGAAAAAGAGCGACGCGGACACAAGGGCGTTCCGCGAATCGCTTCACAATATGGCCGTGCAGACTGGTGTTGACGCAAACACCATTCTCGCGGGCGTTTCTCGCATCGGTGAAATTACCGGTGATTTTGACTTTTCTGAACAAATGGGAGCAACCCTGGCAAAGGCGGCTAAGGCTTCTGGCGCTTCTGTTGAAGAACTTGCAAGTGTTGCTTCATCCATGAAGGTTTCTATGGGTTGGGGCGCGGAACAGATTTCACAGGCGTTCAATTCCCTCATTATCCAGGGTGACCAAGGTTCATATACCCTTCAAAAGTTTGCTGGAGAAGGTAAGGCCTTGCTCGCCGCCTCTTCTTCTTTTGGCATTAAGTCTGCTGATCAGTTTGCAAATTTTGGCGCATACCTTCAGGTAATGAACGCCCAGATCAAGAGCGAAGCTGAACTTACTACATCGGTTTCTTCCCTGTTTAGCGAACTGATTGCCAAGGCTAAAGACCTTAAAAAGATCGGCGTAAAGGTTTTCGACAAGAATGGCGAACTGAACGATTTTGATGTGATCATGCACCAGCTCATGGAAAAGACCGATGGAAACATCAAAAAACTCGGTCCGATGTTTGGTGCGTCATCTATCAAGGCTTTGCAGCCTGTTATGGCTGAATACAAAAATGGTTGGAAAACTCTTGATGCCATTACTAAAAGTGGCCAGGAAGGAATGACCAATACAAGCGCCCTTGATGAACGCTTCAAGAAGACTGCAAACGATTTTAATACGAATGTCGAAAAGATGAAGGCCGTGGCTGTACAGTTTGCCGATGTCAACCTTGCAGGCCCTGTCCAGAAGCTTTCCGATGTGCTTAAATACCTATCTGATCATCAGGGTTTGGTAACGGCTGGATTCAAGGCCATGACCGTTGCAGCCCTCGCTCTTGGTGCTGTGAAACTTGGTGGCCTGGTAAACCAGGTTAGAGCTTTTGGTGCCGAAATGAAGGGTCTTTGGACCGGCAAGGGGACAAAGGGTGGCTCCGATGCTGTAGGCGGTGCGGTAAGTGCCGCCGCAGTCCAGAAGGTGTTTGTGGTCAATATGGGCCAGGGTGGCATGGGTAACCCCAACTACTACATGGACGATGACGACGTTCCGGCAAGGAATGCCGCGAATACAAAGCAGGTAGTGGCAAACACCAGGGAACAGGGGCGCTTTGGCAGGGCCCTTTCCGGGGCAAGGTCTGGCCTTAACAAGCTTGGCGGCTCCGCTCTTGGCATGGGTGCCTTGACGGCTGCAACAGGCTGGGCTGTAGGTAAAATCTATGAATTTGGCGACGCTTGCGTGGAGTTGTACAACACCAACAAAGAAATGAAGGCAAAACGCGATGAAATCCAGGCTCAGGGCAACAAGACCATAGAAGATAAATATGGCTATGAAGCCGCCTACTGGGCTAAACAGAAGGATATCGCCTTCAATGCCATGCAAGATGAACTGAACAGCCTTTTTTATGTCAATGAAGCGAAGGTGAACAGACTCCAGAAAGAAATGGATGCCGCATCCGAAAAGATGAAGGAAGCTGTGAAAAAGAACAAGGAACGCAAGGAGACCGTAGTCGATAACAAGACTTACATGGAAATGCTTGCGCCTAAAATCGAACTTCCGCCGCAAAATCAAAGTTTCAACATCAACATCATCGGTGGCGAAAAGGCTGTTGTAGAAACATCTGGTAAGGGCGTAAAGCCGCCTACCGTCAAGGTGAAGAACACTCCAAGTTTGGGTAAATGATGGCAGAAGGCGTTGAATCTACACTCGGTCCTTGGACTTTAAGTCTCGTATCTATAGGGGATGACATTAGTCATACCCTTTCCGAAACTACATATCCGTATAAAAACGGTGCCGATATCGAGGATATGGGCGTTGATCCTGAGACGTTCAAGTTTTCCTGTGTCATCAAGAATAAGGACTACGAGGACAATTTTGTCCAGATAAGAAACTGGTTCTTGTCCTATTTTCCAAGCCCTATTGAGCTCGTGCACCCTGAACACGGCGTTGTTGAAGGATATCCACGAAACGCATCTTTTAGCGAAGATCGCCGTAGAAAGTTTGCAGAGTTCACTTTTGAGTTCGTTGTAGCGGGAATCCAGCCGGAAACCCAAAACTACACGGACCCTTACGAATCCAACCTCGAAGAGGCTACCGCCTGCAATGAAGAAGCCATGGCCGCTATTGCGGAATCCATGCAGCAGGCTGGAGTTCCCGACGTGGAAGGCGAAGACTGGTCGCTTCTTGACAAGTGGGGCGAGCTTGGCGATGCCGCCAGGGCTTTTGCATCCGCAGTCAATCAAGGCCTTGGGCAGGTTCTTGGCGTTATCGAAAGCGTCAAGGCCCCTCTTGATGCCATTAGCGCCACTATTGATTACCTTGATACGCTTTCCGGAACCCTTACAAGAGCTTTCCAGGAATGCTTGGATTCTTTCACTGGTCTTGCAAGGCGAATTGATGATCATACCAGCTCAAAGGCTTCCATAAGTACCTTGGTTACCAGCGCTACCGAAATGCTTGGCAATGTAGCCGGTATGCCAGCAACCGTTTATGGGTGCTTTGCCACGCTCGCAGCTGCTACAATATCTACAGAAGCGGGAAGACTCATTTCTGAGGATGAAAAGCGCCTTGGCGAAAGCATGGCCCGCGAAAATGTCGTTGTCGATGATGTGGAAGGCCGTAGCCTTAGCAAGCCTAGCGCCCCTGTTCTTGTGTCCCCGCAGGATATGGAAGACTCTCTTGCCATGGCTCGCGAGTTCGTCCAGAAGGTTCTTCCGGTGTCTTCTAGCCCCGACCGCCTCAAGAAACAGGTTGCAACATTATCCGAAGCTGTACTCCGCATCAAGATGGAGTACATGACAACAAAGAAAATTGAGGTGACTCACGAAACCCCGCTCCACAAGATCGCTGTTGATAACGGGCTATCTTACCAGGCTGCAGAAAGACTGTGCGCCTTAAACAATGTCAAGAATCCAACATTCATGATTGGGGAGGTACTTGTCTATGAATCGTGATGAAGTGCTTCTCACCGTCAAGAATGCTAGGGTTGACAAGTTCATCAGCTACAGCATTGAAGCTGACCTGTTCTCCCCGGAAGGTTCATTTTCCTTTGAATGCGACAGTCAATACGACATTAACGAGGGCGATCTCTGTGAAATCTACGTGAATCGTGTTGTTGTGCTTACTGGAATTGTCCTTACTACCAGGAGAACTCTTTCCAAGCAGGGAGGCCCCCGATTCAGTGTCGAGGGTAAGTCCACGGCCTGGCTTTTGTCCAACACAAGCGTTACCAAATTTGGGGCATTGCCCAAGACTTTGCCTGGTTTGGCAGAAAAACTTGTCCGGGATATTCCGTTTATCAGCAAGAAGGATTTCGTGTATAATTCCGGGGCTTCCAAGGATAGAATTAAGCGGCAATATGTCGAGGTCTCTCCCGGGGATTCCGTATTCGATGTGATCAAGAAAGCGGCCAATTCCCAGGGCTACTTGTTCTGGGTTTCTCCGGAGGGCCAGTTCGTTTTTGACAAGCCTTTGGCCCGTGGTTCCGCCAATTTCCATATCCACGCCTTTGAAGATGTGTCCGAAATGGACTATATCGAGGGTTCTGTAACAAAGTCTATTGAAAACGGCCATTCCGAAATAAGAATTGTCGGGGAATCCCAATCCGATAACGATATCAAGTACACGAAATGTACCGTGCAAAACGGCGATTATCCCTTCAAGATGCCCCTTGTCGCCAACTGGAACGAGAACGAAGGCCCTGCCAAAAAGACGGCTGAGTTGCAACTTGCTACCGAAAAGGCCCAGGCTATCCAGCTGGAATATACCGTTGCAGGGCATTCCCAGAACGGAAACAACTGGACCATCAATCAGTTCTGCGATGTGCAGGATGATTTCAATGGGGCAAATGACAATTACCTGATCGTGTCCAGGACATTCACCCTTTCCCGCCAGGAAGGAAAAAGGACCCGCCTTACGCTCCAGCCCGGAGGTGTTATATGATGAAATTCTTTACAAGCATTGTTGAAAGCTGCAAGGATGTTGCCGGAAAACTCCGAAACCTCACGGCAAAAGCCAATGACATTGAATTTGAAGACCGTCAGCTGATGCAGCAATTCGGTTTTATCAGCATTCCTCGCAAAGGTGACCGCGTGCTGTTGCTTCAATTTGGCAATGTGGTTATTGCCGTTGCGTCCGATAGTGCCGATAGGCCTGCCGTCAACGAAGGCGAAACAGCCCTTTACAGGGAAAAGGAACATTACATCATCCTTAAGGACGATGGAACCATAGCTATCAAGGCAAGCGGTGGCGTTGACATCGATGGCGACCTTCGCGTAACAGGTGATGTCCAGGATAAGTCTGGAACCCTGGACCGTTTGCGTCAGAACTACAACAAGCACACCCATGTTGGCAACCTTGGTGCGCCTACTTCACCTACAACCGATGCTCAGGATATGTAATGCTAGACCTTGATACTTTAAGTAACGAGTTTGAACGCATCGTAAAGGGTGCTGACGGCAAAAAGAATGTGGCTCCCGACCTTGCCAAGGCCTACAACAAGTATGCCAAGGGCGGGACTATTGCTGGTGCTGTTCTTACTGCCGGTGGTGATGTTTCCCTGCTTGAAAGCGACTTTACCACGGATAATACCGAGGCAACCATAACCAACATGGCAGCTAAAATTTGCGCCTTCTGGGATGGAGTCCCAAAACCAGGAGTGCCGTCCCACGGTGGAACAGTTGTGGTCTCTGTGGCCCCGACATTCTCCTTGATGACCGTTGCCGTAGCTGCTGCTATTAAAAGTTGCATCACTGACAAGACCGTTGAAAAGCCCTATAAAACGCTTTTTAAGGCCATTGAAAACGTGCTAAAAACCGCCACGGTAACCATTACAGAAACCATGCCCACGACACCGCCAAGCCCTGGCACTTTCCCGGAGACCCTTTCATGACATTTGAAGACATCAAGCAAGAAGTCGAGCTTTCTCTTACGGTTGCAAAAGGTTCTTTCTTCAAGAAGCCGGAGTTTGGTCATAGATTCAAGGAACTTTTAAAGGCTGTCGCTTCTGAAAATACCAGGATAAGGGCAGTCAAATACGCAGAAGAAGCCCTTCAGTGGCTTCTCGATATCAAGCACCTTAAGTCTGTAGAAGCATTCGCGAGCTATGATAGCGCAGATAGGTTGCTTATCAACGTAGAATGCGTTGCCTATACAGGCAAGACCATCACTTTTAGCCGCTTTGTGGAGGTTGGCAATGTCCGTAACAGTTGATGAAATCCTTCAGAGGATGATTGTCGATGCCAAGAACTTTAACCCTACGATCAACATTACGCAGGGAACCGATACCTACATCCGTTTTGCGTGCGCGGCATCTGCAATCTGGGGACTCTACAAGCAGACCGATTGGACCCTCAATCAGATTTTCCCCACGTCCATGAGCGTGGAAAGCCTCAAGAGATTCGCTGCAGATCGCGGTCAAAATGTCGAAGGGCTTACTCCAAGCGAACTTTTGACGTTCATCCTGTCCTATATCCGTAAGCCAGCAAGCGGCGGAAAACCTTTTGACTTTGAACGATGGGCACTCGAAGCCACCAGTGTCGGCAAGACCGTGGAACTTCAGGAATCCATGATCAGCGGCGATGTTTATGAGCTTCATGCCTCCGAGCTGCTGAATCCCCATGTCGATACCGTGGGCTTTGAACTGAGAACATCCGATGTCGAGAAGTACATCGTTGTGGATTTGGGCGACCCTACACCCCTTATTGGTGTAGGTCTTGGCTTCAGTACATCCAGAAAAGCCGTTCTGAATGTCTATGGAGACGATGGCGAAGACGCATTCATCAAGATTGGCGAAGTGGATGTTGCGCATGGATGGTGCCAGCTTAATTTCTCGAAACTTGAGGTCTCCAAGCTTAAAATTGAGCTCCAGTATATTGATGGTCTTGAGGATTGGCAACAGGAAACTCTTAACCACATCAAGTGTACCGGACTTGAAATTTATGGTGAAAGCGACGATGTAGAGGCGGCTGCAACAGCCAAATGCCTCAAGAATTACAACGGCGTGGGAACCGCAATGATCCTTGTAACTCCGCTCAACTTGTCTATGCGTTGTTGCGAGGCAATCCGCGCTAAATGCGAGGAAGAGGGGCCTGTAGCACCCCGGGAAATCTATGTCAATGTCCCGGAAGAAATCACGGTTGACTTAAGGATTGCCGTACCGGGGCTTCCGTCCTTGGATGTTGAATCCTTTACAAAATCCGTCAAGAAGTATTTTGCCGAACTTTCTCCGGGCAAAACCCTCATTCCGGCACAAATCGTTGTGCTTGCCATTCAAAACGGCGCGACTTTTGCCCGCGTCTATGGAAGTTTCAACGGCAGCGCTGAAGAAGAACTTACCGACATCGTGACCTGCAAGGAAACCGAAGTATTTACCCTTGGCGAAATGGTTGTAGAATGATTGACCCAAACAAAAGCCCCCATTTCAAGGCTCTAAAGCAGCTGTACCCGCTCCAAATGGATGCGGAGGAATATGCCGTTGCCCTGGAACTTGATAGAGCCTTGGCGTATGCAGACGAAGCCTATAACGAAATTTCGCCGTCTTCAGCAGTTCGCACCCTGGCAATGTGGGAAAAGCTGTATGAACTTGACGGTACCGGCACCATCGAGGATAGGCGGCAAGCCTTGCTTGCCAAGTATAACCTGGATTCAGGAATTGCCGAAAAGCATTATAAGGCCTTGGCGCTCCTTATGGGCTACAATGTGACCATCATACCGCCGAAAAGGCTATTCAGGGTAGGCGTTTCCCATTTAGGTGAACCAATGTTCGACCCCGACGAACAGTACACCTGGACGGTTGTCTGTGGGCAGATGCTTAACGAAATACTGCCTCTTGTGAACGCCTTTGAAGATAACAAGATTCCTTTCACCACAATTCGTTGGGAAGTGACAAAGCTTGCTGCCTTCGAACTTGAAGACGGAAGTCTGCTTGAACTTGAAAATGGACGTGTCTTTGTGCTTGAAAACAGCGCCGAAAACGCCTCCGCATTGATGCTTGAAGATGGCCGCGTCTTTGAACTTGAAAATGGTAAAATCTTTATCCTGGAGTAAAAAAATGGAAAAAAGAGTATGGAAATCTGGTGAATCGCTCCCGCCAGAAGTCATTAACGAACTTATGAAACTCTCCTTTGACAAGAAGGAAGACGAGGTTGGCTATCTGCCGTTGCCTGGTGATTATAGCCAAAAAGTAGAGACTTTCAAAACATCTAACGGCTCTGTGGATCTTTCGAAAGCGAAAAGCAGCGTAGTCATTATTGAACACGAAGGTAGCCCGACATCATTGCAGCCGGTAACAGTCAATGTCAATAATGTATCTACCGCCAAGGTGATTTTCTTTGTTCCTCGTGGTGCTGATTATCCGGTAACACTATCCTTGCCCTTGACTTCTAATCTCAGAAAAGAAGTCAGCATCAAGGAAGGAAACTCGGCTCTACTGACCTGGTATAGTTACGGAGCTTCTTATGTATGGCGCTGGTACGAATTCCAGAAGGAACCTATCTACACGCCATCGGCACATGACTTCACTATTCATAATTCTGAAGGTGATCATGTGACTGTTGATTCAGGTGCATCCTGGGTTGAAATTACATCTAGTGACCTTATCAAGGTTAAAAACGGGATTGTTGATTTAACGGTTCAGTTTGTTATCGACTACACTCAGCAAAACTTTGGTGGAACCTTCCATCTCCAGATATATGACGAATCTGGTAAAAAATCCGTTATTGAAAAGGAACTTTACAAAGCCAGTATCTATGGGGATGCAGGAGAAAAAAAAGTGCTTATGACATGCCGCTTTGCTTTTGTTTCGGAAGGTTCTAAGAAATACAGCATTCGAGCCGCATTGCATACTTATGGAAGTTCTATCGACATTAGTAATGTCAACGTAACAGGCACATGGATTAATCAATAAAAAGAGGTGAAATATGGCAAACGAAGCAATTATTACTTCAAGAACTTTCTCGCTTGGCGAGGTTGATTCTATTGAAGCTCGCAAAAAACATTACAACGCCATCGTAAGTATCTTGAACTCGTCCAAGCGAGTTGATCTCGGTGGTATTTCCGTTACATCTGATATTGCGGATGATTTTAGCCCGGAAAGCACGTACTCTGCAGGCGATTTCGTCTTCCACGAGGGCGAACTTTTCCGTGCAAAGGAAGCAAACGGCCCCGGGGAATTTGTCTCCGCATCCTGGGAAAAGAGCAATATCACCAAGGATGCTCTGCAGTGTTATTTTGCATCGGGCAGCTTGGGCGAAAATCCTGATTTGACCAGGATAAAGAAGCTCTTTATCGCCAATATCGATGGTTCTGTAGCGGTATTCTGGACTGATGATGGTGTTGAAAATGTCCTTGGCGGCCAGCTCATCCCTCCGGAATTTTTCTCGGAAGAGAATGCAGGCAAGGCAGTTGTTATCAATGAAGCTGGTACTGGGTTGGAACTTGCCGGTCCCTTCGCATCCAAGGAATATGTCGATGGTATTGTCGGCGAAGTTGAAACACAGCTCTCTGAACTGTAGGGGAATATATGTCGATTCAAAATGAAATTACAAGACTCCAGGGTGTAAAATCCAACATTCTGGCCGCCATTGAAGCAAAAAACGTTATCGTTCCTCCGGGAGCAGCTCTCGCGGATTGTCCCGACCTGATTGCAGCAATCACCGGTGGCGGTGGTGGCGGCGAAGTGGGCGTGTACGCAAAGCAAATTGTCGGCGAAAGTGGAATAAAGGTTGTTGATGAAAACGGCTATGTCGGGCTTGTTGTAAACAAGTATTTTTCGCACAATGGGGCTGCATACGCAGGTAATTATGCTATTGTGGTAGAAGGTGCTGACTTTTCTAGTCAGGGGCTTGGCCGAGTTACTTTCGTTGAATATGGAACGCTTGAAATTGGTGGACTTGAATATCGGACTGTGACCATCGGCAATCAAACATGGATGGCCGAAAATCTGCAACTCAATGTTCCAAACTCCTGGTTCTACAATAACGACGAAGCTACTTATGGACGCAATGGAAAGAACTATGGTCGTCTGTATCTTTGGGACGCTGCTATGGGCATATCTGTGGCAGGGTGGCATTTACCTACGGCTGCTGAATGGGATCAACTTGCTAACGCGATTGGAGGATCTGGAAGTGCAGGAACAAAGCTTAAATCAACTACAGATTGGTCTAGCGGTAACGGTACCGACAATTACGGCTTTTCTGTTATCCCTGCTGGCCGCCGGGGCTCGGGCTCCTTCAGCAATTTAGGCAGCTACGCGAACTTCTGGACGGCCTCAGAGAACTCATCTTCTAATGCCTACTACCGTTACTTCAATGCGGGCGCGTCGGTGTATTCGGACAACTACAATAAGACTAGCAACGCCTACTCTGTTCGTCTCGTCAAGGATTCCTAGTGAGCCTGGCGAAGCCAGAGCGAACGGGACCGGAGCGCCGAAGGCGCACGGTCCTAAAATTTGCCTAAATTTATTAAGCAGCATAACCCCCTCTAACCGCAAGGCTGCGAAGCAGCCTTGCGAAAATTTTTTTTTATGAATACAGAAGACATACTGAAATTTGAAAATAACGATGGGAATGAAGTCCATCTAGTGCGGGACCGCCTTTTTTGGCAAGCATGGGAACATTCAGCGTTCCTTTTTTCCAAATATTTCCTCAAATATCAACCACACCATAAATTCATTCAAAAAGTCGCCAAAGACCTTGTCTATCTGGGTTTTCCAAAAAATGTTTTGAGTGATTTGCAGCTCACATCAAAACAAAAGGGATTTGTATATGAAGTTATTGACGACGACCATATCGTAATCAGGAATGTTCCTAATGTGGATGGATATGACGAATGGAAATCAGGTGTTTTGTCAATTCCGAAATCTACGGATCAGCCTAAAAAAGAGTCTAAAAGTACACCAAAAGAGCAGAAAAAAGAAGCTAAAACATCGGAATATCTTCTTTATAGGCTAGTATTTGATTTCACTGTATATTCCTCTAATCTAGTCCCAAAGATCAACAGAATATATCGTTTTCCTATCGGAGAACGCCTTTTAAACGCTCTGGTAGATGTCACAGAGCACGTATATTTGTACATTAACCATGTCAATAAACTTGATTGCGATAGCCTGGTGCAGTCGCTTCTCCGAATCCGCCTAGATTTTAGGCTTCTTAACGAGCTTCACCAGGTTAGCCTTAATCAGTGGATGTTTGTAAACCAAAAAATAGAGGAAATACTTAAAATTGTATCGCCAGAATCCCTGCGTTCAAGGACTCAGGGAGTGAGCAATGAGGAATCCAGTATTCTGCCCGCCACATCTGGTAACGGATGAAGGGTTCACACCGCTTAAAAAATCCATTAAAAGCCTTTTTTAAGCTTTATTAAATGAATACTACGTCGTACAGGCTTTTCTGTTTTCCCTGCTGGCAACCGGAACTCGGGCTCCTTCAACAATTTAGGCAGCAACGCGAACTTCTGGACGGCCTCAGAGAACTCATCTTCTAATGCCTACAACCGTAACTTCAATACGGGCGCGTCGATGAATTCGAACAACAACAATAAGACTAGCAACGCCTACTCTGTTCGTCTCGTCAAGGACTCCTCAGAGGGCACCCTTACGGTGCCCTCTATTTATCCTTTATTATATAGATCGTATAGGCAGGCCCGAAAAAACAAAAGGAATACCAAAAGCCAGCTTAAATTTGAACTTGCCCTTGAAACAAACCTTCTTAAATTAGCCAATGAGCTTGTAAGCCGCTCCTATGATTTGTCTCCTTCAGTGTGCTTCATCAACGAAACCCCTGTAAAAAGAGAAGTCGTTGCCGCTGATTTTAGAGACAGGGTTGTTCACCATCTTCTTTGTTCCTGGTTGTTTCCCATATTTGAACGCCAGTTTATTCATGATTCTTATAGTTGCAGAAAAGGTAAAGGAACTCTTTTGGGGATCAACCGTGTAAGGGGCTTTTTAAGAGCCGCTAGTGCCGATTTTCACAAGGACTGCTGGGTTCTTAGGCTCGATGTCAAAGGCTTCTTTATGAGCATTAATAAGGCACTACTATATAATTTAATCATAGAAGGATTAAACAAGGCCAAGTGGGAAGGTGTCCCTGATATAGGTTTATGTGATTTCCTGATAAAAATGATAGTGTTTGCCATGCCATTGGAAACAGCAATGTTTAGAAGTCCACCAGAAGCCTGGGATGATCTGCCAAAGGATAAAACACTTAAATACGCTGGAGAATCCAAAGGACTTCCGATAGGAAACTTGACTTCACAGCTTTTTGGTAACATCTATATGAATAAATTGGATCAATTTGTTAAAAGGACCCTAAAAATCCGGTATTATGGTCGTTATGTGGACGATATGGTTCTTATTTCTGACAATAAGGAAATTCTTATAGATGCCATTGATAAAATACGGCAATTTCTACAAAATGAATTAAAACTCACCCTTCACCCGCTAAAAATAAACCTACAGCCAGCTGCATACGGCTTTGATTTCCTTGGTGTTCATATATTGCCGTACCGTGTATATCCGGGGACTCGTTTGCGCAAAAACTGCAAATCAGCAATCCAAAATCCTGTTCCAAACCTGGAGAAACAGAAATTAAGGGTCGGTAGCTATGAGGGAACGTTTAAACATCTTAATGGTACGCGTAAATTGCAGAGCTTATCGATGATTCAAAGGCGATTTAACAAGCTTTAAATGTCGCGTTAATTCCCTTTAAAAACAGCAAAGGGTAAACCGTTTTGGTTTACCCTTTTGTCATTTTTCTCTCACGAAAGGTGCTTTCTTTTCTCATTCAAAGTGCGCCGTTATAAAGGAAGTGGATCTCCGTCCCAAGTTCTATAACTACGACATGGTGGAAAACTTCCTCATGAGCGACAACAATCCCAAGGATGACTATGAAGGTTCCGACTTTATTGTCGATGGTTATGCCTCTGACCGCTTCTCCATGGATGCAAATGTTGGTGAACGCCTTGAAATGGACTATGAGGGTGATTCCGTTGGAAAGATTCGCGAAAGCCAGGTGATGTACGGCGTTGTAGCTAAGGATCAGGCTTTTGCCGATGCTAAGGTCCTGCAGATTATGAACTTGTTTCCTGCAGGTAGCCGTGAATGCAAATTCCTGGAAAAGTGGTTGGAAATGGAACGTACTGGTGAAAAGGTGAATCAGACTACTGTTTCCCAAAACCTCCATTTAAACGAAAAGCAGCCCGTCAAGAACCATCGTCATAGAGGTTCCAAGTTGATGAAGGGTGTTCTTGAAGCTATTGCGAAGTCTGGTGTAACCATCAACAGCCTCTGTGCTTAATTCTGGAGGGATCGTACCATGAAGAATCAAACCCTGTTTTCCGTCATTCTGTCCATTTTCGTGGCATCCGTTTTTTCCCATTCTTACGAGGGTTATCCTGCTTCGGATGAATCCGCTCTTGTTGATACCCTTGAATTTTATGGTCCTCTCTCGGAAATCTACGATGGGATAAATAGTCGTTTCTTTGATGCGTCTGATACGGTGAGTGCATTCTTTGTAGGTGAGCTGATGGAGGGTAAGATGGCAAACGGATTTGCCGAAGTTCGTTTTGCAGGAACTCATGTCACCTATTTAGGAGGTGTCGTTGATGGCGTGATGCAAGATGACACTGTATACCCACAATGTTTAAATCCTACCCAAATGTTGTCCCAAGTTTACATTTAGGCGGTTTTGGGAGAATTTGCGCTTGAACTGACCCTGCTTGACTGCGGTTTGACTGCGGATGGTCATATGAATTAAGCCGTCGCTTTTATTGCGTGTAGCGGGGGGAAAGATGAGTTACCAGATGAAAAGGTACGAGGACCTTGATATTACGGACAATTTCATGTTCGCCAAGGTTTTTAGCAATGAGGATGTAGCCAAGGATTTTCTGCAGGATGTTCTCAAGATCACCATCGACAAGATTTCCGTAGTTGGCGAGGCTACTGCTCAGGAGGATCTCTTCCACAAGAGCGTACGTTTTGACGTGGCCGTGAAGGAAGAAATCGCTGATGAGTCGGGCGTGTCTAGGCCGGGCCGCTATTTTGATATCGAGCTTCAGATGGTCGATACTGGCGAACTTCCCAAGCGCGCACGCTATTACCAGGGCATGTGCGATTTGGATGTCCTTGCCAAGGGCGTGAATTACACAATGCTTCAGGAACAGTATATTCTGTTCATCTGTCCGGAGGATATTTTCGACGAGGGACTGCCGGTATACAGGTTCCAGAACCGCGAGGAATCTGACCCGAGCATTTTGATGGGGGACCTCTGCTACAAGAATTTTTATATTTTCAGTAAGCATAGTGAAATCGCTGATGAAGCTACTCGTGAATACATGCAGTATTTTGCAACGAAGCAGGGTTCATCCAGCAAGATGAAGCATATTCAGGATCTTGTGGAAAAGTACCGCAGGGATCCCGTAGCAAAGAAGGCGTATATGACCCTGGAACAGGAACTCGACATTCGGTATAAGAAGGGCCGTGAAGAAGGCCGCAAGGACAAGGCTCTTGAAATGGCTAGGGCTATGCTCGCCAAGGGTAAGCCTGTTAGCGAAATTATTGAGTTTACCGGTCTCTCTGAGGAAGAAGTCAAGGCTCTTCAAAAAAATCATAATCTTGGTTGACAAGCTTCACTTGGTGGCTGATAAAGTAAGTGAACGCGGGTGATTTTGCTCGCTTACTTTTTAGAGGAACTTATGTGCAGTTTGTTCAATGTCACTAATCACACGATTACTAGAGATCAGTTTGATGACGCTGCGGTTAGCCTTGGCGTAATGGAAGAGGTTTTGCCTCCTGAAGAAATCCGTACTTTGTGGGGGAATGTCCCTCCGGAAATTGATTCCGTAAAGGATTACGTTTTCCCTGTGTTGTACTGGCTTTCGTCTCATTTGGAACCTACGGATATTGTTTGGGTCCAGGGGGAATGGGGCTCTACTCTTGCCGTTGTAGAATGGTGCCGTGCTCGAGGTGTAAAGTGTGTCTATGCTACGACGACTCGTATTGCTCAGGAAATCCATACGGATAAGGGTGTGCAAATGACGCATACGTTTAAGCACGTCCGGTTCCGGGATTATTATGAAGTCAAGCCTCGTTTTCCTAGGACGTGTTAAAGACTGATTTTTTCTACCTTTCCCCACATGCCAATTTTATCAGCTCAGAACATTCTTTTGCGTCTTGGCGGGGCCGCCCCGCTTCTGGATGGTGTTTCCTTCGATGTGGAAGCGGGTGACCGTATTTGCCTGGTGGGCCGCAATGGGGAAGGCAAGTCTACGCTCCTTAAGGTTCTGACTGGCGAGATGGAGTTTAATTCCGGCGACATTGTCCGCCGTTCGGGAATGCGGGTCAGCCGCATGATCCAGGAAATTCCTGACCATATTGATGGTACTGTCCGCGATATCGTGATGGGAAAAGTCGCTGCAGGTAGTTCCGCCGGGTGGACGGGCGCTAGGGATGGTTCCGCAGACGATGGCCATCATGACTCCGCGGCGGAAGCGATCCTTGGCAAGACAGGCATTGATGCGGACGCTCAATACGACAGCCTGAGTGGTGGCCAGAAGCGTCGGGTGCTTTTCGCCCGTGCGGTGGCCGAGGATCCGGACCTGCTTTTGCTGGATGAACCGACCAACCATCTGGATATTCCTGCCATTCAGTGGCTGGAGGGTATCGTTACCCGTCTGAATTGCGCCGTGATGTTCGTAAGCCACGACCGCTCCTTTGTCCGTCGCGTGGCTACCCGTATTTTTGAACTGGACCGCGGCCGTGTCCGCAGTTGGGATTTCCCTTACGATAAGTTCGTCCAGTTCCGTGACCAGGCTTTAGCAGAAGAAGAAAAGGCAAATGCCCTCTTTGACAAGCGCTTGGCCGAAGAAGAGGTCTGGATCCGTAAGGGTATCCAGGCTCGCCGTACTCGTAACGAGGGCCGTGTCCGCGCCCTCATCAAGATGCGCCAGGAACGTGCCGAACGTCGCACCCGCACGGGAAATGTGAACATGCAGATTACGGAGGCGGAACGTTCCGGCCGTATGGTGGCCCGCCTGACCAATGTGTCCTATAGCTATTCCGCGGGCGGCCAACCCGACGCAACATCCAGCGTTTCCCAGCTTTTAATCAACAACTTTTCTACGGAAGTTTCCCGCGGCGACCGTATCGGTATTGTGGGACCTAACGGTTCCGGCAAGACGACGCTCCTGAAGTTGATTCTGGGAGAATTGACTCCCGACCAGGGTGAGGTTCGTCTGGGGACCAATCTTGAAATTGCCTACTTTGACCAGATGCGCACTCGCCTGCGTGAAGACAAGTCCCTGGTGGAAAACATCGGCGATGGTCAGGCCTATATTACCCTGAATGGCGTCAAGCGTCATGTGCTGAGCTATCTGCAGGACTTCCTGTTCAGTGCGGATCGTGCCCGGGGCCCCATTAGCGCCTTGTCCGGCGGAGAACGGAACCGCTTGCTGCTGGCCTGCCTGTTCAGCCATCCTAGTAATGTGCTGGTTCTGGACGAACCTACCAACGACCTGGACATGGAAACTCTGGACCTTCTGGCGGAACTGCTGGCGGAGTATAAGGGAACGGTCCTTACGGTGAGTCACGACCGCGCCTTCCTGGATTCCGTCGCCACGAGCATTTTTGCAATTGAGGAAGATGGAAACATCTTTGAAGCTGTAGGCGGCTATAGTGACTACGAAGCGGGCAAGAAGAACCGTGACAAGGAAGCTGCTAGTGCTGCGAAAACCGTTGCAGGCGGAAACAATTCCGGTTCTTCAAAATCCGTGACTAGCGCTCCTGCAAAAAAGAAAAAGCGAAGCTACAATGAGGAGCGTGAATACGCGACACTTCCGGATACTATTGAGAAGCTGGAAGGTGAAATCGCCGCTTGTCAGGAAGAACTTTGCAAACCGGAAGTCTGTACCAATGCCGCCCGTATCGTGGAACTGCAGAAGGAAATTTCCGATCGTGAGGCGGCCCTGGAAAAGGCCTACGAACGTTACGAGGAACTGGACTCCCTGGGTTAAAAGTCTTGCCGAGGTCTATCGGCGTCGGCGACCATCGCAAAATAACACGAAAATTGAGCATTTTTGGTTCCGACCGTATCCAATCCCCCTTGTAGGAGGGGGTACGCTTTTCTTATAATTAGTATAGATTAAGGTGTATTGGAATTGTGAGGTTAATAGGCTCTTCATCAACATGTGTGGGTGGCTTCGCCACCCTTTTTTGTTGACTTTCGCCTAAATTAAACAAAAAATGGGCTATTTTCTAAAATTTAAT